>NZ_VUOT01000029.1:0-92156 GCF_009829295.1 Nocardia sp. CY15 | reverse complement strand
GAGACCATCGGTCTCAATGGCTGTGGTGGTTATGCCCAGGCGCGTGCTTTCGTGAGCGTCGAGGTCGAAACCGACAATGTCATCACCTGGGTGACGCTGTGGGGAGCACCCTTCAGCCTCGGCTGAGCGCCGGATATCCACTCGCACAACGGAACGGGCCTGTCGCCGTGGACGGGCCCGTTTCCGCGTGGATGCCGCACGAGCCGCCGCCGAAGATTTCGCGAAACATGGTCGGCGGATCAGTGGAAGACGACGGTGAGCGCGGTGCGCAGCGACGCCCCCGCCACGGCGGTGGCGTGCTCGGCGTCCATCGCGACCAAGACCACGCGGTCCGTGGTTCCCCGTCCCGCACCCGCGCCGGAGACCAGGATGACGGCGGCATCGGTGACGAGGGTGCGGGCAGGGCGGGTACCGGGCCCGTTCGCCTCTTCCGCGCCGATGACGTCGACGCGATCGCCCGCGCGCAGGATGTCGGCGACCGCCGTGTCGGCGAGGCGGATGGGCACGATGCGCGCTTCGCGCCCGCCGGTCGCCGCCGCGGCCAAGCGCGGACCGACGACCCGCAAGTCGGTGAACACCTCGCCCTGCCGCATGGCGCCGGTCAGCGTCGCGCCGACGAGCGCGGCGGGATCGGCGACGGCCCCCGCGGGCAACGTGCCCGCCTCGCGGGGTGCGGAGCGCAGGTCGCTCGCCTCGAGGAGTCGGCCCGGGGCCAGATCACGGCCCGCGACCACGACCGTCGTGGTCTCGGCGTCCGGGTCGCCACGCAGGAAGAGGAACGCCGCGAGCGCGGCGAGAGCGGCGGCGAGCAGCCGTCTGGCCAGCACGGCGTCGGCCCAGGGCGGTCGCTGCCACCCGGAAGGATTCCAGCCGCCGCGGCCGAGGTCGGCGAGTGCACGAGTCATGGCCGGATCCTATGGCCGGACTTACCCTCGCCCGGCCGGGATCGCGGTGCCCTGTGGATAGTTGACCGGCTGTGGAAAACCGATCGAATCAGCTGGCCACGGCCGTGCTGGTGGACGCGGTGGACCCGCTCGACGACCCGGAGTCCGAAGACGAACTCGAACTGCTCTCGGACTTGGCGGGCTCGCTCGCGGTGGAGGAGCCACCGCGGCTGTCGGTGCGGTAGAAGCCGCTGCCTTTGAAGACGATGCCGACCGAGTTGAACAGCTTGCGCAGCTTTCCGGAGCACTCCGAGCACACGCTCAGCGCCTCGTCGGTGAAGGACTGAACGATGTCGAAGCGGTTGTCACACTGGGTGCACGCATACGAGTAAGTAGGCACAGGATCCTCCGCGGTGTTCGTCGATCTAGCACTCTACAGCCGACAGTGCCAACACCGCCAATCGCTGCTTCATTCCCCAGCGTAATGGTCGCCCAGCCGGCGCAGCCCGCCCCGTGGCGTGAGCGCCCAGCCCATCCGCAGGTCGTGCGGTTCCTCGGGGAGCCGGTCGAGGAGTTCGTCGTCCCGGACTACGGCGACCAGCCTGGCGTCCGGCCGTGCGGCGGGCAGCGTGCGGTCGTAATAGCCCGCGCCGCGGCCGAGTCGCACGCCGCGCAGGTCCACCGCCAGCGCGGGGACCAGAATCAGCTCCGCCCTGGTCACGGCGTCCGGAGGCAGCACGGCGCCGATGGGTTCCAGCAACCCGTAGCGGGCGCGGCGCAGCGCATCCGCGCCGGTGTACTCGGCCCAGCTCAGCGGCCCCGGCGGGCCGGTGACCGGCAGCAGCACGCGCGCGCCGCCGGCCAGCAGCGCGTCCAGCATCGCCGTCGATCCCGGTTCGCCCGCGATCGGCACATACGCGCAGACCCACCCGCGCGCTCCCACCGCGCCGACCGTCGTGGCCAGGGCGAACGCTTCGTTTTCCCGCTCCGTGGCGCTCATCACAGCCCGTTGGGCGAGGAGTTCGATGCGCCATGCATGTTTATCGCGCTCGCCGGGCATCTTCACAGTGATCACCATAGGCTCACCCCGGAACCGGGTCGGCGCGACGCCGATCCGGCGGCGTGATGGATGGATAGGGTATGCGTATGACAGCAAAGGCCGGACAGCCCGGTGACGCCGCGGTGGTGTCGTGCTTCCGTACGGCCGTGGTGCCCGCGGCCGGGCTCGGAACACGGTTTCTGCCCGCGACCAAGACGGTGCCCAAGGAACTTCTCCCGGTGGTGGACACCCCCGGCATCGAGCTGGTCGCCGCCGAGGCGGCCGGATCCGGCGCCGAACGGCTGGTGATCGTCACGTCCCCCGGCAAGGACGGCGTGGTCGCCCATTTCGTCGAGGACCTCGTGCTGGAGAGCACGCTGGCCGAGCGCGGCAAGTTCAAGCTGCTCGAGAAGGTGCGCAAGGCGCCGGGACTGCTCGACGTCACCTCGGTGGTGCAGGAGGAGCCGCTCGGGCTCGGGCACGCCGTGGCCCAGGCCGAACAGGCCCTCGACGACGACGAGGACGCCATCGCGGTCCTGCTGCCCGACGACCTCGTGCTGCCCCGCGGCGTGCTCGACGTGATGAGCCGGGTGCGCCGTAAGCGCGGCGGCACGGTGCTGTGCGCCATCGACGTGCCCAAGGACGAGGTCAGCGCGTACGGCGTGTTCGACGTGGCGCCGGTGCCGGACGCGGTCAACCCGAACGTCCTGCGTGTCAAGGGGATGGTGGAGAAACCCGCCCTCGCCGACGCGCCGTCGACCTTCGCTGCCGCGGGCCGATACCTGCTGGACCGCGCGATCTTCGACGCGTTGCGCCGCATCGAGCCCGGCGCGGGTGGCGAACTGCAACTCACCGACGCCATCGCCCTGCTGATCGCCGAGGGACACCCGGTTCATGTCGTGGTGCACCGTGGGTCGCGCCACGATTTGGGCAACCCGGGCGGTTATCTTCGTGCTGCGGTCGATTTCGCACTGGAACGAGAGGAATACGGCCCCGCCCTGCGGGAGTGGCTGCAGTACCGCCTCGGTCCGGACTGGGATCCGCAGCTGACGACCGACGACTGACGGACCCGGCCGGGGGTTTCGCCGAGCGTGAAGCGTCGGGTACGAATGATGGTTCACCGCGGTGCGCGCGAATGCGCTTGCGCCGCGGCTGGATCGCGCGCGCCCGCGCAGCGAAGTCGGTTGAAGTGCGGATCGGTTGAAGTGCGGAGAGGATCAGGAAGGGCTGGATGCGCTCGGTTGAGGATCAGCAGATCAAGGTGACCGCCGCGGCGGTCGCGCCCCGGCCGGTCCGGGTCGCGATTTCCGAGGCACAGGGCCTGCTGTGCGCCGAGGACGTCGTCACCGAGCGGCCGTTGCCCGGCTTCGACCAGGCCGCCATCGATGGCTACGCCGTGCGCAGCGTCGATGTCGCCTCGGCCGGTGCGGACATCCGCGACGAAGACGGCGAACTCGTCGACCTCACCCTCCCGGTGGTCGGCGAGGTGGTCGCCGGTTCCCGTCAGCCGATCCGCTTGCAGCCGCGCCAGACCGTCCGGGTGGATACCGGCGCACCGATGCCGACCCTCGCCGACGCGGTCCTCCCGTTGGATTTCACCGACGGGGGGCGGGCCAGGATAAAGGTGTACGAGCCGGTGCGCTCCGGCGATTACGTCCGGCGCGTCGGTGACGACGTCCAGCCGGGCGACGTCGCGGTACGTGCGGGAACCATCATCGGCGCCGCGCAAGTCGGTCTGCTCGCCGCGGTCGGTCACGACAAGGTGCTGGTGCACCCGCGCCCGCGACTATCGGTGATCTCGGTGGGCGAAGAGCTGATCGATATCGACCGCACGCCCGGCCCCGGCCAGGTGTACGACGTGAACTCCTACGCGCTGGCCGCGGCCGCACGCGATGCCGGCGCGGATGTGAACCGCGTCGGCATCGTCGGTTCCGATCCGCGCCGGTTGCGCGACGTGGTCGAGGGGCAACTGGTGCGCGCCGAGGTGGTCGTCATCGCGGGCGCGGTCGGCGGCTGGGCCTCCGAGCAGATCCGGGAGGCGCTCGAAGGGCTCGGTGAACTCGAGATCACCCGTGTGGCCATGCATCCGGGCTCGGTGCAGGGCTTCGGCCGCCTCGGCCGCGACGAGGTACCGACCTTCCTGCTGCCGTCCAATCCGGTGGGCGCGCTGGTGGTGTTCGAGGTGATGGTGCGCCCCTTGATCCGAATCGCGTTGGGGCGCAGGCATCCCATGCGCCGGATCATCAGCGCGCGGACCATCACGCCGATCAGTTCCATGGCAGGACGCAAGGGATACCTGCGCGCTCAGCTCATGCGGGACGAGGCGACCGGTGAATACCTGGTGCAACCGCTCGGCGGCGCGAACTCGTCCTCACACCTGCTCGCCACGCTCGCCGAGGCGAACAGCCTGATCGTGATCGACCCGGACGACACCGAGATCCGTACCGGTGACGAGGTCCAAGTCGCCTTTCTGGCGCAGCGTGGCTGAGACGTGGAAGCCATGAACGTCTTCCGGGCCACACAGCACCCGGGGTGGCCCGCGCGGTTGGGCCCGGTCCGCGTGGCCGCGGGACAGGTGACCTTGCGTCCGGTGCGGCTGCGTGACGCGGCGGCTTGGAGCCGGATCCGCTTGCGGGACAGGGCGCATCTCGAGCCATGGGAGCCGACCGGTCGCGGGTCGTGGGAGGCGCGCAACCACGCCTCCAACTGGCCCTCGCTGTGGTCGAGCCTTAAAGCGGAGGCAAGGCGCGGCGCGATGATCCCGTTGGTCATCGAGGTCGACGGCGTGTTCAGCGGGCAGTTGACCGTCGGCAATATCGTGCGCGGCGCACTGCGGTCGGCCTGGATCGGTTACTGGGTGGCCAAGGATCTCAGCGGGCAAGGCGTCGCGACGGCCGCGCTGGCGCTCGGCTTGGATCACTGCTTCGGGCCGGTCGGCCTGCATCGGGTGGAGGCGACCGTGCGACCGGAGAATCTGGCCAGCCAGGCGGTGCTGCGCAATGTCGGTTTCCGGGAAGAGGGCCTGTTGCGGCGCTACCTCGACGTGGACGGCGACTGGCGGGATCACCTGCTGGTCGGCATGACCGTCGAGGAAGTGGTCGGAACGGTTCTGGACCGGCTGGTGCGAGAGGGGCGCGTCACCCTGCTGTAGAACCGGCCACCGGCCGCGGTGGCATGGTGGAAGTGTGACAGGTGTGGCGGATGTGCACGGCGCGCCTGCCGGAACTTGGTGCTACCCGGAATTAGCCTACGGACGTCGATGGTGCGTCTTGCGTCATCGGCAGGGAGCCTGCGAGGGGACCGGCGTCCGCGCCGCTGCGTCGGACGGGGGCCGGCCGAGCGCGGGGCGTCTGACGCACCGTTGGCGGGCCGAGCCGGACAAAACCCAGGCGGGACGGAGGTGCTGACGCGATGCCGAATTCGATCCTGTGGATCGGACTCGTCGTGCTCTGGGTCTTCGTCCTTTTCCCGATCCTCGCCGACCGCCACCCGAGAATCCGCCGGACCACCGACGCCGCGCTGGCGACCCGGGTCCTGCACCGTGGCGGAGGCAAACGACGTCTCAGGAAAGGCCCGGCCGCCGGGCACGAAACCGATCCGAACTGGCGGCCCCGCCGCGAACCGAGAAAGTACGCCCACAGCGATGATGCGGAGGACCGGATGACGACACCGGCCGACGAGCCCGTCACCGAGACCGACGAGGAGAACACGCCCGCGGCCGACGACGCCGCGGCGTCGGACATCGCTGCCGCGGCGTCGGACATCGCTGCCGCGGCGTCGGACATCGCTGCCGCGGCATCCGGCATCGCTGCCGCCGAAACGGACGACACCGAGGTCGAGGACCTCGCGACCGCCGCACCGGACGAAGACGAGTCGGAAGACGACGACGAAGCCGCCGAAGTCGCTGCGAAGATCGACGCGGAAACCGATGATGACGGCGTGCGCGCACACCACCCCGAGCCGGTCGCGGCCAGAATCCCACCCGCGCGCTCCACCGTGCCCGCCCGCGTGGACTTCGACTACGAGGACTACGACGACGAGGACTACGACGACTACGACGGCTCGGGGGAACCGGAGTTCGTCCCCTCCCGCCGTGGCCGCGGCGGCTTCGACCCCGAGGCCGACGCCATCGCCCGCGCGGCCCGCTACACCTTCCGGCAGCGTGCCGTGCTCGGCCTGCTGCTGACTGCGGTCCTGTCCGGCGCGCTCGCGCTCGTGTTCACCCCCTTGCTGTGGTGGGTCTGCGGGCTCGCCGCCACCGTGCTGGTGACCTACCTGGCCTACCTGCGCAAGCAGGTGCGGATGGAGGAGGAGATCCGCCGCAGGCGCGCGGCGCGCCTCAACCGTGGCCAGGCGGACGAAGGCGATCCACGCGCGCGCCGAGCCCGCTCCCCGCACGGCGCCATGGACCGCGACACCGCCCGCACCCTCCGCCGCCGCTCCACACTGATCGAACTCGACGACGAAGACCCCATGTTCGCCCACCTCGATCCCTTCGACCCCGCCACCGCCCGCGCCCTGCGCACCCGCACCAGCGGCGACGTCCGCCGCGCCGCCGGCGCGTGATTCCGACCATTCGACCAGGTCAGGGCACCGATTCGGAGTCTGGCGGCCCGGCCTGATACAGTGTCACAGCGCGGTTCCCCGGAACCGCACGGGGCTATAGCGCAGTTGGTAGCGCGTCTCGTTCGCATCGAGAAGGTCAGGGGTTCGATTCCCCTTAGCTCCACTCCGTTCGTCGCAGGCCCACGCTCCTGGAGAGTGTGGGCCTTCTGCATTTCGCCTGGGTGTCTGCGGGCCACCCGGTGTTCGCGCAGGTGGGGGTTCGTAGCGGATGCCGTGTGTGCGTCGAGGCCGAGGATCCAGCTCTGGCAGCGGCTTCGAGCGTGACGTTGCTCAGGCGATGGCGGTGCGCAGGGCGAACCAGCCGGTGGTGGGGTCGGCGAAGCCGTGGTACATGAGGCGGGCGCGTTGGTCTACTTCGAAGAGGCGGTAGATCGCGAGCATGGCTCGGGCGGTCGCCTCCTGTTGGAAGTCGTCGATGCGGCGGTAGCCGATGGGGTGTTCGGGGAGTAGCGCCAGGCGTGTCAGTTCGGCGGGGTCGCTGACGTCCAAGCCCATCGGTGCGGCGTCGGTGATGTGGTGGTCGTACAGGATGTCGTGCACCTGGTGGGGGTTGGGGCGGGCGGATCGGAACTCCTGGAGTTCGGTGCGCAGGGGTGCGGAGGAAGCCGACTCGCTCTGCACCAGGTCGATCACGTCGGCGTCGGGGATCGGTGTGCCGGTGTCGTCGGAAAGCGGGGCCTGTTCGAGTAGGTGCAGCATGGTGCCGCCGGGGATCAAGGGCTCCGGGGCGAGGAACAGGGTGACCGTCGGGCAGACACAACCCTGGCCGAGTAGACAGACGCGCATATGGAACGGGTCGGGCATGCGGCCCTCCTCCATGGAAACCGGGCCGGAGATACCGAGCCCGTGCCGGATCGGGACTTCGAATTGTGCCGATCGTGGAGGTGCCGTAGCGCTTCGACGGTCGACCGTGCCGCGATTACCCAGTCTAGGACCCGGCCACTGCCCGCGCATCGCTATCGGCCGCCGCCCTCCGGGTCCGCCGAGCGTTTCGCAGGTCCCTTTCGTCCGGCCCGGGTGCGCCGTGCTGTGTGAAGCACCAGGGATCGGATCAGCTTCGCTCCGAAGCTGCTTTCTCGACTCCTGCCAGGGTCGCGAAGCTCAGCGGATCCGGATTTCGACGGTCGGCGCGGACACGTGGAGGTAGTCGGTGGTGACGTCGACCCGCACGCGGCCGGGGCCGGTGGGTAAGGCGGCGAAGATGGTTGCGGGTGTCTGGTTCCACGCGGTGTTGTCGGTGACCGGGACGGCGACGGTGCCCGCGGCCCCGCTGTCGAGGTTGCGCCAGTGGGCGAACGCCGTGAAGGAGCACGGCATGCCCATGGGGGTGTAGCTGACGAAGCTGATGCCGAAACGGGCGACGCCGGGGGTTCCGGTCGGTGAGGACACGCCTGCTCGGCCTTGGCCGTAGCAGGTGTCGCCGAAGGTGTGTATTACTCCGATGCTCACGAACGCGGGGTCATCCGCGGTGGCAGGGCCCGCGGATGCCGCGAACGCTCCTGTGCACAGCGCCGCGACCAGGGCGCTTCGTCCGGTCAGCTGCCTGCCTCGCACTGGGGATCACGCTCCTTCTCTCGAAATGAGCACGCTCGGACGGCCATTGTGCCTGTCCGGAACCGTTCTCCACCCGATTTCCGCCGAAGCCACGGATCGTGGGCGGCGGTGTTCGAAGGACACGCGCCCGGAGGGGCGAATGCATAGCATCGGGATGTGGAGCGAGGATCGTTGCTGAAGGCGCGGGCGGGCGGAAAACTGCACGGCGGCAACCACGGCATCGCGCCGGAAGAGGTGGTGGCCGCCCAGCGCGCCCGCATGCTCGTTGCGATGATCGAAGTCGCCGCGGACAAGGGTTACGCGGCGGCGACGGTGGCGGACGTCCTGAAACGAGCCGGGGTTTCGCGAATGACCTTCTATCAGCATTTCGCGAACAAGGAGGCGTGCTTCCTCGCCGCCTACGACATGGCCGTGGAGATCGTGATGACCCGGATCGGGGACGCGCTCGCGGCCGACGGCACCTCGCTCGAGCGGATGGATCGCGCCCTCGACGCGTACTTGTCCACTCTGGCGCAGGAGCCGCAGGTGGCGAAGGTGTTCCTGGTGGAGGTGTATGCGGCGGGACGGCCGGTGCTCCAGCGGCGGCTGGCGGCTCAGGCCGCTTTGGTGGACGGATTCGCGGCGGCGTTCGGCACGACCCGGCCGCATCAGCGGCTGATGGGCGAGGCGGTGATCGGCGCGGTGGTCTCCTTGGCCACCAACCGAGTCGTCGCGGGCGATTTCTCGGCGCTACCGGGACTGCGCGAGCCGCTGATGTCCGCGCTGATCAAGAACCTGGTGTGAGGCCCGACAGCCGTCCGGCGACCGCGGGCAGCCGATCGATCATCGCGACGGTGAAATCGGCGAGCAGGGCGATCAGTCCGTCACGGTCGACGTCGAGCCCGCCGTCCAGCCAGACCAGGACCAGTTCGGCCGCGCCGCCGGTGATCAGCTGGGATGTGGCGGCGATCGCGGTGTCCTGCCCTTCGGGCAGCTCGAGTACCAGGCGGGTCTGCTCGATGATGACGTCGGCCACCTGCCGCATGCCCGCGAAACGGCTGCGCATCAGCGCCTCGTCGCCGTAGGTCTGGGCGAACGCCACTCTCGCCCGCCGCGGATCGTCGGTGAGTTCGACGATGAGGGCGGCGACCCCGGCGCGGATCCGGTCGCCCGGGGTGCCCGTGGTCTCGGCGATCGCGGCCTTGGCCCGGTCGAGCGCCGCCTGCTGGATCTCGGCCAGCACGCCGGAGGCGAGCGCGTCGAGGTCGGGGAAGGCTTCGTAGAAGAAGCGCGGGCCGACCTTGGCCTGTTCACACACTCCACGCACGGTCAATGCCGACAGGCCTTGGGTGCCCATGATGTCCAGGGCGGCGTCGAGCAGCCTCCTGCGCCGGTCCTCCCGGCGCTCGGCCGTGGAGGTTCCGCGGTAGGTGCCGCTGACGGTACGGGTCACCACGCCAGCTTGACACAGTCAAAATTGGGAAACAAACGTTTACGGAAACGTGTGTTTCCTATATCGTCGGATCATCGCAGTGTCGCGAAGGGAAGACGGTCATGAGTCTGCTTGTGCCCCAGTCGATGGACGAGGTCAACGACACGGTCCGCCAGGCGCGGGCCACTTGGGCGTGGCGCGCGCAGCGTGGTGCCGCGCGGTTGGTCGCGCGGTATCCGGTGCGGGTGCGTCCGCTGGCCGATCCGCCGCCGGGCAGCGGACTGAAACCGGTGCTCGGCGACTTCGGGCTCCCCGGCATCGGCTACACCCTGCACGCGCTGGCCGATCCGATCCAGTTCGCGCGCGCGAGATTCGATCGCCTCGGCCCGGTGCAGTGGTTCGGCATGCTCGGTCGGCGGATGGTCACGATCGGCAGCCCGGAGGGCTACGAGGCGGTGATGCTGGACCGGAACAAGGTGCTGTCGGCGCAGCGGGCCTGGGAGTGGCTGATCGGCCCGTTCTTCCACGGCGGACTGTTGCTGCGCGACTTCGACGACCACCTCTACCATCGGCGCATCATGCAGCAGGCGTTCACGCGTCCGCGATTGATCGGCTACCTGGACATGACAACGCCGCGGATCACCCGCGGCATGGCGCGGTGGGAGCCCGCCGACGACTTCCGCGTCTACCGCGAAATCAAGAAACTGCTGCTCCAGCAGGCCACCGAAGTCTTCGCGGGCGCCGAACTCAGCGAGGACGCCGCACGGTTGGAGCGTGCCTTCGAGGACGCGGTGCGCGGTGGCGCCGCGCTGATCCGCGCGAACGTGCCCGGCGGGGTGTGGGCCCGCGGCGTGCGCGGGCGCCGGGTGCTCGAGAAGCACTTCCGCCGTGAGTTGCCCGCCAAGCGCGCGGGCGGCGGCAACGACCTGTTCAGCGTGCTCTGCCGGGCGAGCACCGCCGAAGGCGAGACCTTCACCGACAGCGAGGTGGTCGAGCACATGATCTTCGTGATGATGGCCGCCCACGACACCAGCACCATCGCCGCGTCCATGCTCGTCTACGAGCTCGGCAGGCATCCCGAATGGCAGGAGCGGCTGCGCGCCGAATCGCTCGCGCTGGGCAAGCCCACGCTGGACTACGACGATCTCGACCGCCTGCCCTCGCTCGACCTCGCGTTCAAGGAGGCGCTGCGGGTCTACTCGCCGGTGGCCCAGCAGGTCCGCCAGACCATCGCCGACACCGACATCCTCGGCTACTACTTGCCGAAGGGGACGTTCATCCTCTGCGGCACGTACGGCCTCATGCGCACCGAGCAGTACTGGCACGACGCCGACACCTTCGACCCGGAGCGTTTCGCCGACCACCGCCGTGAGGACAAATCGCACCGCTTCGCGTGGGCGCCCTTCGGCGGCGGCGCGCACAAGTGCATCGGCCTCTACTTCGGCGGCATGACGGTCAAAGCCGTTGTGCACCAGATGCTGTTGCGGTATCGCTGGAGCGTGCCGGACGGCTACCGGATGCCGCTGGTCGCCGGGACGGGTCCGGTGCCTGCCGATGGACTGCCCATCCGGCTGGAGCGGATCGACCGATGAGAATCGTCGCCGACCGCATCGTGTGCGCGGGGCACGGCATGTGTGAAGCACTGGCGCCCGACCTGTTCCGGGTCGGTGACGACGGAATCGTCGCGCCGCCGGAGACCGTCGAGCCGTCGGAGCGGGAACTTCTGGAGCTGGTCGTCGACAGTTGCCCGGTCGGTGCGCTGCGCCTGGCCTGAGGCCCCCGGGTCCGTTTTGCGTCCTCAGGCGTGGGTACCGCGAACTGCGACGCTCTTCCCATCGACGCGAGAGGACCGTGAACCTCATGGCCACCTGCGACACCTGCGGAAACGAGTACGACAAGACGTTCACCATCACCCGGGACGGCGAGTCCGCCACGTTCGACAGCTTCGAATGCGCGATCAACGCCATGGCTCCGACGTGCACGCACTGTTCCTGCCGCATCCTCGGCCATGGCGTCGAGGCGCGCGGCGACTACTTCTGCTGCGCGCACTGCGCCCACGAAGCGGGTCATCCCGCACTCGTCGACCACGTCTGACTCGCTGGATCGGCGCCGGTTGCGAGACCGATCACCCGCGCGGTGCGTGACTTCGCCGCACGTCGAGCCCGGCGGCCACCGCCGCTTCGGCGAGTACCTGCTCGAGCATGGCCGGTGTGAGGCGGCCGGTGAAGGTGTTCTGCTGACTCACGTGGTAGCAGCCGAACAGGTGCAGCGGGCTACGGTCGGCGTCGGTCGCGGCCAGTTCCACGTGCGCGCCGTGGCCGAACTTCGGTCGCGGGCGCGGGACGACCCATCCGGCGCGCGCCAGCACCGGGAGCAGGGCTTGCCAACCGAACGCGCCGAGCACCACCACCGAGCGCGCGGTGGGGGTCAGCAGGCCCAGTTCGGTCTCCAGCCAGTGGCTGCAACGATCGCGTTCCTCCGGCGTCGGTTTGTTGTCCGGCGGCGCGCAGTGCACGGGGGCGGTGATCCGCACGCCGTCGAGTCGCAGGCCGTCGTCGACACCGACCGCGGTCGGCTGGTTGGCCAGACCGACCGCGTGCAGCGCCGCGTAGAGCACGTCGCCGCTGCGGTCGCCGGTGAACATACGGCCGGTCCGGTTGCCGCCATGCGCGGCGGGCGCGAGTCCGACGATCAGCATCCGCGCGTCCCCCGGACCGAATCCGGGGACCGGGCGGCCCCAATAGGTCTGGTCGCGGAAGGCGGCCCGCTTCTGTTTCGCGACGAGTTCGCGCCAGGCGACCAAGCGTGGGCAGGCGAAGCAGTCGGCGACCGCCGCGTCGAGTTCTGCGATGGTCCGGCACACGTCAGTGCGGGGTGCTCGGGTCGGCGTCGTCACGCCCCATATGGCGCTCGCACCGGTGCCACGGCCCGGCTGCCGCGGCGGTACGGCGATGTCGGTCGAAGATCGGGGTCTCATTCATCAGCGCTCCGTTCGGCGGTGCCACGGGATCGGCGAACCGGACGATCATGCCCACTATGCATCAGCCGTGCGGGCCGATGCCGCCCCGTGACGATCCGCCTCGCGCGTGCCGGACCGCTTCGGACATCTGTCCAGTTCAGCGACGTGATCGGGCGTCCTTCGGGCTGGACATGTGATCGGTACCACCCGGTCCGGGTTGGTAGCATGGCGATTCCGACCGACCGGATGCGGTGGTTCACCTCCGGCTTCCATCGAAAGAGTCTTTTCATGCAGTTTGAAATCGTCGAGCGGGACGAGACGTGGGTTGCCGGGCTGCCGGTGCGCAGCCCCAAACGCGCGCTCGGGGAACTGCGTGACCGCGATCTGGAGGCCGCCTGGGCTGCGGTGTTGCACCAGGAACTCGGCGGGCCGCTGGCCAGCGCCTACACCGATTACACCGGGGAGCTGGGCACCTACAACACGCAGATCGTCGGCTACCAGTGCTCCTCCTTCGACGACGTCACCCGCGGTCACTTGGTCGCCCGGTTGCCGCGCGGCGCCTACGCCCGGTTCTCCTCGGTCGGTAACTTCCCGCAGGTGATGACCGACCTGTGGACGCAGATCGCCTACGCCGAGGAGCACAACCAGATCAAGCGCACCTATACCGGCGATTTCGAGTGTTATCCGCACGCCTACAAGATCGATCTGTACTTGGCGGTAGACGCGCGATGAGCTATGCGATCGTGGTGCGTGCCGAGGCGATCTACGGCGGGCTGGTGGTTCCGCGCGTGCGCCCGAGCTTCAAGGTCAGCAACAGCGACCTGATCGACTTCCTCAAGGACCGGCTGCGTGACCGGGCGGGCGAGGATCGTCCGATGTACACGGTGTACGTGCCGGACCCGGCCGGGAACTACAACGCGGTGGTCTGCTTCGAGTACCCCTCCCCGGACGTCGTGCCGGTGGGCGATGTCCTGGTGCGGGTGCCGAAAGGCGTTTATGCCCGCTTCGCGCCCAACGGCGACTATCACGATCCGGTGGAGGACGTCTGGGCCCAGGTCGATGACGCGACGGCGTCCGCCGAGATCACTCGCGCCTATCGGGAAGAAATCGAGATCTGGCACGGGCCGGAGTCGGTCGAGTTGTTCATTTCGATCCTCGTTTAGCTTGCTGAATAGTAACTATCTCCGAACCAACTGGTCTCCACGTTATTTTCGATACTGATTGCGTACCGGTTGACCTGGGGAAATAGTCGGTGTACCGGAGAGTTTTCGGAAGATTAGCCGGACGGCTGGTCAATTCCTGCCCGATGACGGATACTGCCCTGGGCAACTTCATCTCGGCTCAGGCCGTGGGGGCTGCATCGGGCTGGATCGGGCTGGACTATCGCGCAGGGCGGCGCGGCGATGGAGTAGGAACAACATGACTGTGGATCTGATTGCAGTCGTGCCGAGGAACTCCCGTGGGCGGGGAGTGCGGCGGTATTACGACGCGCAATCCGAGTGTGCGTTCTTTGTCTCCGAACCGGGTGTGTCACCGGAGCTCTGGCACCGGTATCTCGGCGGGGCACTGGATGTTTACCGGCGCTTCGGCGTCGAACACGCACTCGAATACGACACGGTCGCCGACGGCGAATCGACGTCGCTGTTCTTCGCCGCGCTCGACGCCGACGGCGACATGGTCGCCGGGGTGCGGATGCAGGGGCCCTACACCGACGCGGAGCAGGCGCACGCGCTGGTCGAGTGGGCCGGTCATCCGGGCGCCGAGGAGGTGCGCCGGATGATCGCCGATCGGATACCGCACGGGGTGGTCGAAGCCAAGGGGGCGTGGGTCGCGCGCGACGCGGCCAAGCGAGCCGAGTTGGGCGCCGCGATCTCGCGCACCGTGCTGCACGGCGCGCGCCTGCTCGGCGCGCGCTACGGCTTCGCGACGGTGGCATCGTTCACCGTGGCCCGTCATTCGGCCTGCGGGGCGGTGCCCGCCGAGCACATCCCTTCGGTGCCGTATCCGGACGAGCGCTACCAGACCGTTCCGCTGTGGTGGGACACCCGCGGTTACGCCGTGTTCGCCGAGGAAGCGCAGCGGTCGCTGACGCACGCCGAACAGGACGCGCTCGGCCTGCCTGCCGCACGTCCGCTCGACACGCGGTGCGCGATCGGCTGTGGGACGGAGGGCCGGCGCGGATATGGGCGATGACCCCAACCGAGTAGCGGACCACCGGCCGCTGATCCTCGACTCCACCGATCCGGAAGATGCCCGGATACTCGCCGGGTTGCGCGCGGACCCGCACATCGAATTCCTCGATCTACGTGCGTCGTTGCACGTGGAGTACGAAAGAATGGTCGCCGCGCCGGATATCGCGGAAGGCCCGGAGGCGGATCGCTGGATCTACTATCCGTGGCGCGCGACGGTGGTCGGATTGCCGGGGCCGCGTACTTTCCGGATGATTCGGCTGGACCGCAATCGGAACAAACTGACCAGAGCCGAGCAGGATCGCTTGGCCGGACAAACGATCGGGATCATCGGACAAAGCGCGGGGCACGCTATCGCGCATCTGCTCGCACTCGAGGGCGTTTGCGGTGAATTACGCTTGGCCGACTTGGACGAAATCGAGTTGTCCAATTTGAACCGGGTTGCGGGAACGCTGTTCGACGTCGGCGTCAACAAAGCGGTGGTAACCGCGCGCCGTATTGCCGAGTTGGATCCCTATCTGCCGGTACAGGTCTTCGAATCCGGCGTCGACGAGAATTCGGTGGACGAGTTCTTGGCGGGGCTCGCGATCGTGGTCGAGGAATGTGATTCGCTCGATATGAAACTGGTGGTTCGCGAGGCGGCGGCCCGGCACCGCGTTCCCGTCCTGATGGAGACCAGCGATCGGGGTTTGCTGGATGTCGAGCGTTTCGATCTGGAACCTCAGCGCCCGGCGTTTCACGGATTACTCGGCGACGTCCGCGCACAGGACTTGCGCGGGCTGACTTCGAGGGAGAAGGCCCCGTTCGTGGTGAAGCTGCTCGGCGCTGCCGGATTGTCACCGCGGCTGGGCGCGAGCCTGGTCGAGGTCGGCGAGACGGTGACCAGCTGGCCGCAGCTGGCCGAGGACGTCACGCTCGGCGCCGCGAGCGTGGTCGCCGCCGTCCGGCGCATCGGACTGGGGTGGAAGCTGGATTCCGGTCGCGTGCGGGTCGACGTGGAACAGCATCTCGACGAGTTGGCCGATCCGCCGCCGAACGACGAGCCGGTGTGGGCCGAAGCGACGCCGGAGGCCGTTGCGGGGCCCGTCGGCAGTGTCCTGGCCTGCGCGCAGCGGGCGCCGTCCGGCGGAAACATGCAGCCCTGGTCGCTGCGAGCCGCAGCGAGCGACATCTTCATCGAGCTGGCGCCGGAGCACAGCACCGCGATGGATATCGGCTATCGCGGCAGCGCCGTCGCGCTCGGCGCGGCCGTGTACAACGCGCGGGTCGCTGCGGCCGCGCACGGGATTCTCGGCCCGCACGAGTTCATCGAGGGTGCGCCGGGGTCCGGCCTGCTCGTCGCGCGCCTGCGGCTGGGAAACGACCGGAGCGCCGAAATGGCCGCCGACTATCCCGCCGTATTGCGGCGCGAGACCAACCGCAGGGTCGGCACCGGGGCCAGACTGGCCGACGGGGTACTCGATGCCCTCGCCGAAACCGCCGAATCGGCCGGCGCGCACGTGCGTGCGGTAGTGGGCCGGCGGGGCATCGAAGAAGCTGCGCATTTGCTGAGCGATTCCGATCGAATCCGCTATCTCACGCCCCGGTTATACGAGGAAATGCTCGCCGAAGTTCGTTGGCCGGACGACGACCCGGAGACCGGGATCGATGCCCGCAGCCTGGAACTGACCGACGACGAGTGGGCGGCATTCGAGATCACCACCCGCGCCGACGTCATGGCGCAGTTGCGATCCTGGTCGGGTGGTTCGGCGCTGGGGAAATACACCGGTGACCGGGTGCGGTCCAGCTCGGCCATTCTGGCGGTGACGTTCGAGGCGACCGACCCGCGATTGACCGACTACGCGGAGGGGGGCGCGGCGGTCGCGCGGGTTTGGGTGCAGGCCGAGCGCCTCGGATTGTGTGTGCAACCGATTTCGCCGGTATACCTCTACGCCCGACGCCCGGCGGAACTTGCTGCGATTTCCCCCGACTTCACGGATACACTAGCGTCACTTCAGGGCCGTTTCCTGGACCTGCTGGAAGTGCCTGAGCATGAGACCATGGCGTTGGTGCTTCGCCTGAGCTACGCCTCCGCCGCCACCGTACGCAGCAGGCGGCGTCCGGTGCTCGGTGTGGACACCAGTAGTTAGCGCGATCGGAGACAATGTGCCACGGCGGACACTCGACTCGTTGGTGACCCAGGTCGCCTCTGAGCTGATGGGTGTGGACGCCACGACGATGGTCGCCGCCACCGAACGCGTGCTCGCGCACTTGGTCGAGTACTTCGACGTGGACTTCAGCTACGTGCGCCACACCGACCGTGAACGTCGAGCAACCGTGCTCATCGCGGAGTGGCCGCACCGGCAGCACGTGCCGGATCCGGACCCGCTCGGCGTGATCTACTTCGACGGCGCCGACCCGGTGTTCCGTGCGCTGGAGAACGCGACCGAGCCGATGGTCGCCCGTCCGACCCCGGAGTTCGCCGATTACCAGGAGACCGTCCGCCGGGGGTCCGGCATCGCCGGAGTGACCTCGGCGGCCGTGCCACTGCTGTCGCGGGGCGAGCCGACCGGCGTGCTCGGGTTCGTCAAGTCGGGTGACCGGGAGTGGAGCACCCGCGAACTCAACGTGCTCAAAGCCATCGCGGCGCTCTTCGCGCAATTACAGGCGCGGGTGGTCGCGGAGGAACGTCTCCGATATATCGCGCTGCACGACGACCTGACCGGCCTGGCGAACCGGCGAGCGCTGCTCGAGCACATGGAAGAGCGATTACGTTCCGGTAGCCCCGGCCCGGTGGCGGCCTTCTTCCTCGACCTGGACCGCTTGAAAGCTCTCAACGACTTCCTCGGTCACACCGCCGGGGACAACTTCATCCGCACGTTGTCGACGCGATTGCGGGAGAACCTCGACCCGAACGACATGATCGCCCGATTAGGCGGCGACGAGTTCGTCATCGTGCCCGCCAAACCGATGGACGCGGTGGCCGCCGAATACGAGGCCAACCGGATCCAGCAGTTGATCGCCCGGCGCGTCACCGTCGGCGGCGAGTCCGTCAGCCGGGGAGCCAGCGTCGGAGTGGCGCTGGGCATCCCCGGTGAGACCACTGTCGCCGACGTGCTGCGACGCGCCGATCATGCGCTGTTGTCGGCGAAGTCGGGCGGCGGCAACGGCGTCGCGGTGTTCACCGACACCATGCGCGCCCAGTTCGAACTCCAGGACGACGTGGAGCTCAACCTCCGCGGCGCGGTGTCGGACGGCTCGCTGCTGCTGCACTATCAGCCCGAGGTGGACCTGCGCACGGGTCGCATCGTCGCGCTGGAGGCGCTGGTCCGCTGGCTGCACCCGACCAGGGGGCTGCTGCCGCCCGCCGCGTTCGTCACCGTCGCCGAAGCCACCAACCTGGCCGGTGAGCTCGGACGCTGGGTCATCCGGTCGGCGTGCGCGCAGTTCGCCGAATGGCGCAGGCGGGGTATGGCCGGCAACGTGGTGATGCGGATCAACGTGTCGCCGGTGCAGTTGGTCAGCCTCGATTTCGTCGAGCGCATCGAGGACATCCTTCGCCTGTTCGGCATCGACGGCAGCTCTGTGTGCCTGGAGATCACCGAGCACGTCGTGGTCCAGGATCTGGCCCGCACGCAGGTCACCCTGCGCGGATTGAAGCGGATGGGCGTGCAGATCGCCATCGACGACTTCGGTACCGGCTACAGCTCGCTGTCGCATCTGAAGGCGCTGCCGGTGGACGCGGTGAAGATCGATCGGGGGTTCGTGCAGCGGCTCGGCGCCAGCACCGACGATCTGGCCATCGTGAAGTCCATCATCGGCTTGGCCGGCTCGTTCGGGCTGGGCGTCGTCGGAGAGGGCGTCGAGACGGCGGTCGCCGCGCGGACGCTGGTCGGCCTCGGCTGCTACCGCGCGCAGGGCTTCCTGATCGCGCGGCCGATGCCCGCCGAGCAGGTCGAGGAGCATCTCGTGGCAGGCCGGATCCCGCTCGATCTGGATCTGCCCCGCGCCGGGCGCGGCTTGCCCGCGCACTGAGATCACGGCCGCATCCGCCGGTGGGCGGCTGGTTGTCCTTTTCTTTCACGGCCGTTCACCTACCGTTGGTCGCCGGTAACCCGATCCGCTGCAACATCGGCCACGTGCGCATAGTTCAGCTTGCGAACTTCTACGGTCCGCGTTCGGGTGGGCTGCGCACGGCGCTGCACCACCTCGGCGAGGGCTATGTCTCCGCAGGCCACGACGTGGTGCTGATCGTGCCGGGTCCGCGCCGATCGGAGGAGATCCTGCCCACGGGGGTCGTGCGGATCACGCTGCCGGCGCTGGCCATTCCGTGGACCGGGGGCTACCGTGCCGCGGATCCCCGCCGGGTGGCCGACGTCCTGGACGGATTGCGGCCCGACGTGCTCGAGGTGTCCGACCGGCTGACACTGCGCGGCTTCGGTCGCTGGGCGCGGCGTCGCGACGTGACCGGCGTGATGATCTCGCACGAGCGGCTCGACCGGCTGCTGGGGCAGGTGCTGCCCGGCCCGGTGGCGCGCCGGTGCGCCGACGTAGCCAACCGGCGCACCGCCACCCACTACGACATGGTGGTGTGCACCACCCGGTTCGCGCGCGAGGAGTTCCAGCGCATCGGCGCGGCGAACGTCGAATTGGTCCCGCTCGGTGTCGACCTCGAGCTGTTCCGCCCGGACCGGCGTGATCGCGGGCTGCGGGCCGATCTCGGCGTGCCCGGTCATCCGCTGCTGGTGCACTGCGGCCGGTTGTCGGTCGAGAAGCGGGTGGATCGCAGCATCGAGGCGGTCGGCGCGTTGCGCGACGCCGGGATCGAGGCGCGGTTGGTCGTCGCGGGGGACGGGCCGCGCCGGGACGCGCTGCAACGGCGGGCTCGCGCGCTGGCTCCGCTGCCCGGCGGGGTGCCCGCCGTGCACTTCACCGGTTTCATCTCCGACCGCGAGATGGTCGCCAAACTGCTTGCCACCGCGGACGTCTCGCTGGCGCCGGGCCCGCACGAGACCTTCGGACTCGCCGCTCTGGAAGCGCTAGCGGCAGGCACACCCGTGGTGGCCAGCCGATCCTCGGCGCTGGCCGACATCGTGACCACCGACTGCGGCGCGGTGGCCGCCGATCATCCGTCCGCTTTCGCGCAGGCGGTCAGCGACGTGCTGGCCATGCCGCAGGCCGGTCGGCGCCGAGCCGCACGCAGCCGCGCCGAGCAGTTCACCTGGCCGCGCGCCGTCGCGGGCATGCTCGCGGTGCTCGGGCGGTAACGGCGTTGCGGTCGGAGACCGTCGCCTGGACTACCCTGCGGGAAACCGATTCGGCGATTCGAGATGGGATGCGCAGTGCTGGGTAGAAGTCGCGGGCGAGCGGGTCGAACGACGGTGCGCGAGGGGAAGGTTCTGGTCACCGGTGCCGCCAGCGGCATAGGCCGGGCCACCGCCATGGCCGCCGCAGCGGACGGCGCCGAACTGGTGCTCACCGACATCGATGCCGAAGGCCTGGACGCCACGGTGACCGACATCCGCGCCGCGGGCGGCCGCGTCGCCCTGGCGGAAGCGCTGGATATCACCGACTACGACGCGGTGCGCGCCTTCGCCGATCGGGTGCACGCCGAACTCGGCAGCCTGGACGTCGTCATGAACATCGCGGGCACGTCGGTCTGGGGGACGGTGGAGAACCTGGAGCACAAGCACTGGCGGCGCATGGTGGAGGTCAATCTCATGGGCCCGATCCACGTCATCGAGACCTTCGTGCCGCCGATGGTGCGCGCGGGCAAGGGTGGCGCGCTGGTGAACGTGTCCTCCGCGGCGGGTCTGCTCGCCTTGCCGTGGCACGCGGCATACAGCGCGGGCAAATACGGCATTCGTGGCGTGTCGGAGGTCCTGCGCTTCGATCTGGCGCAACACGGCATCACGGTGCACCTGGTGGCGCCGGGCGCGGTGAACACGCCGCTGGTACGCAGCGTCGAGCTGGTCGGGGTGGACAAGGAGGACCCGAAGATCAAGCGGCTCACCGCGGCCTTCGCCGAGCACGCGGTGCCGCCGGAGAAGGTGGCGACGGCGATCCTGCGCGGGATCGAACGCAACCGGTTCCTGGTCTACAGCTCGTTCGACATCCGATTCGGTTACTGGTGGGCGCGCAAATTCGCCTTCCCCTACGAGTTCGTGATGCGCCGCACCAGCGCGCGGTTCAGCAGGCTGCTGGCTTCGACGGGCAGTTGAGATGCACGTCGAGCACGCGCGCGCCGGGTCCCTCGGCGCCGAGCCGGTCGTGCTCGTTGACCAGGCGGCAGGTGCCCAGCGACAGGCAGCCGCAGCCGATGCAACCGGTGAGGCTGTCGCGCAGGCGGATCAGCTGGGTGATCCGGTCGTCGAGGTCGGCGCGCCACGCGGTCGACAGCGTCTCCCAGTCGCGCCGGGTCGGAGTGCGCCCCTCGGGTAGCTGATCGAGGGCTGCCCGGATCTCGCTCAGCGGTATGCCGACGCGCTGGGAGATGCGGATGAACGCCACGCGGCGCAGGGTCTCGCGGGCGTATCTGCGCTGGTTCCCGCTGGTGCGTCTACTCGTGATCAGTCCTTCCCGTTCGTAGAAGTGCAACGCGGAGACCGCCACTCCACTACGCTCGGAAAGCTGCCCCGGGGTCAGCTCTTTCGCCCGCCAATCGGCTGCTGTCGACATGCACGCTCCTCCCTACTCACCTCAACAATACTTCAGGTTAGGGTGTGGGGGACCGGATTCGGGGGATCGCGGACCGGTCGGCATTCGAAGCCGAGGAATTCCGTGCTCTCCGGGCCGCGGCGCACTACGGTCTGATCATGGGAGCAGATGCTGTGTCCGCGCGGGAGGGTGCGCGTTTGGCCGTGACGTCCGAAGTCGGCGCGCTGCGTACGGTGCTGCTGCACCGTCCCGGCAGCGAGCTGCGCAGGCTCACCCCGCGCAACAACGATCAGCTGCTGTTCGACGGCATCCCGTGGGTGGAGCGCGCCCAGCAGGAGCACGACACCTTCGCCGAGGTGCTGCGCGGGCGCGGCACCGAGGTGCTGTTGTTGTCCGACCTGCTCGCCGAAACGCTCGCGGTCAGCGGCGCGGCCCGCGTCCAGGGCATTTCCGCCGCGGTCGACGCGCGCAGGCTCGGGCACGCCCTGGCCGACGAGCTGGCCGCATTCCTGCGCGGCGTGCCCGCCGCGGAACTGGCCGAGATCCTCATGGCGGGCATGACATTCGACGAATTGCCGTTCGGGCCCGACGCCACCTCGCTGGTCCGCCGCATGCACCACGGCGGCGACTTCGTCATCGACCCGCTGCCCAATCTGCTGTTCACCAGGGACTCGTCGTTCTGGGTCGGTCCGCGTGTCGCGATCACCTCGCTCGCGCTGCCCGCCCGCAGCAGGGAGACCTCGCTGACCGACCTCATCTACGCCTTCCATCCCCGTTTCCTCGGGGTGCGCCGCGCCTACGAATCGCATACCGCGCCGATCGAGGGCGGTGACGTGCTGCTGCTGTCGGAGGGCGTGGTGGCGGTGGGCGTCGGCGAGCGCACCTCGCCCGCGGGCGCGGAAGCGTTGGCGCGCAGCCTGTTCGACGACGACCTGGCCCACACCGTACTGGTGCTGCCGATCGCGCAGACGCGCGCGACCATGCACCTGGACACGGTGTGCACCATGGTCGACGCCGACGCCGTCGTGATGTACCCCGCGGTGCGTGAGTCGCTGTGCGCTTTCACGATTCGCAAGGAGGACGACTACGGCGGCCGGCTCGGCAGCGGCCGGGTCAGCATGCGCGGGCCCGACCCGTTCCTGCCCGCGGCCGCCGAGGCGATGGGCATCGACAAGCTGCGGGTGATCGACACCGGCCTGGACGGGGTCACCGCCGAACGCGAGCAGTGGGACGACGGCAACAACACCCTTGCGCTGGCTCCCGGCGTGGTGGTCGCCTACGAGCGCAACGAGATGACCAACGCCAGACTCGAGGACGCCGGGATCGAGGTGCTGCGCATTCCCGGGTCCGAATTGGGCTCCGGCCGCGGCGGACCTCGTTGCCTGTCCTGCCCGCTGTCCCGAGACGACGTGTGAGCCCGCCATGTTCACCATCACGGTCTCCCACGAATCGCCGGTGCCGCCCTACGAGCAGTTGCGCCTCGGCGTCATCGCCCAGGTGCGTTCCGGCGAGCTGACCGCCGGAACCAAGATCCCGACCGTCCGCGCCCTTGCCGCCCAACTCGGCTTGGCCCCGAACACGGTCGCGCGGGCCTACCGTGAGCTGGAGGCCGACGGAGTGGTCGAAACGCGGGGCAGGCAGGGGTCGTTCATCGCGTCGTCCGGTGACCCGACCAGGGACGTAGCGGGCCGCGCGGCCACCGCATACGTCGCGACGGTGCGCAGGCTGGGATTGGACGACGCCGCCGCGCTGCGATACGTGCGAGCGGCCCTCGAAGGCTGACCACGCCTCACCTCCAGCTGGGCAGCCAGAGGTGGTCGTGCCAGTTGCCCGGGGTGATCGGCAAGGCGGTGAGAATCGGCCAGAGCCAGATGAAGTTGGCGATCACCAGACCCAGGTAGAGACAGACCGCGAGCAGTCCGAGACTGCGTCGTTCGTTAGGTGGGGCGGGCAGGTAGGTCCCGGCGGGGCTGCGCGGAATGGTGGAGGGGCGCGCCGGGCCCAGCACGTCGCCGAGCGCGAGCGCCACGCCCATCACCAGGAACGGGGCCATCGGGACGGCGTAGAAGTAATACATCTGCCGGTCGAGGGTGGCGAACCAGGGCAGCAGCGCGGCGCCGTAGCCGACCAGCACCGCGCCGTAGCGCCAGTCGCGGCGGACCACGGTGCGCCACAGCATCCAGGCCAGTACCGGACCCGCGACCCACCAGATGGCCGGCGTCCCGATCAGCATCACGGCCTTCACGCACTGGGTCTGCCCGCAACCGGTGACCCCGCTGTCGGCGTAGTAGTACAACATCGGGCGCAGGCCCATGGGCCAGGTCCAGGGTTTGGATTCCCAGGGGTGATGGTTGCCCGCCGAATTGGTGAGCTCGGTGTGGAATTCCAGCGACCTGGCGTTGAAGTACCAGAGCGAGCGCAGCGCGTCCGGCGCCACATGTGACCAGAATCCGCCGGTACCGATCGGGTCGGTCGGCGCCGACGGATTGCCCGGCATGTGCCGGTACACGCCGGTCTCGCTCGCGAACCAGGCCCAATAGCTCGCCAGGTAGACGCCGAGCGGCACGAGCACCAGTGCGTAGAGCGCGGGCCCGATATCGCGCAGCGCCACGCCGAGCCAGGGGCGGCGCACCCCGTACGTCCGCCGCGCCGAGAGGTCGAAGTAGACGCTCATCAGGCCGAAGGCCGCGATGAAATAGATGCCGGACCATTTGGTTCCGCAGGCCAGGCCGAGCAGCACGCCCGCGCCGAAACGCCACCAGCGCACCCCGAGGCGGGGTCCGGAGTCCGTCACGCCGATCCGGCCCTTGATGTCCGCGCGCGCGAGCCGGGCGCGCATCTCGTCGCGGTCGACGATCAGGCAGCCGAAGGCGGCGGTGACGAACAGCGCCATGAAGATGTCGAGCATGCCGATACGCGAGGAGACGAAGGTGAGCCCGTCGGCGATCAGCAGGATGCCCGCGATCGCGCCGATCAGGGTGGAGCGCGCCATCCGGCGCACGATCCGGATCACCAGCAGCACCAGCACGGTTCCGGCGAGAGCGGCGGTGAAGCGCCAGCCCCAGCCGTTGTAGCCGAACATCGCCTCGCCGACCGCGATGAGTTGCTTGCCGACCGGGGGATGCACCACCAGCCCGTAGCCGGGGTTGTCCTCCACCCAGCCGCCAGTGAGCATCTGCCAGGCCTGCGGGGCGTAGTGCTTCTCGTCGAACACCGGTGTGCCCGCGTCGGTCGGGTAGTTGAGCATCGTGAAGCGCGTGACCGCGGCGATCGCGGTGAGGAACGCCGTCACCAGCCAGCCGCGCGGGCGATCGGCCGGGCCGAAGTCGGGCGGCGGCCGCAGCGGTCCCGGACTCGACCAGGAGGGCACGGTTCCGAACCGTGCGGTCGCGCGCTGGTCGGTCACCTGGGTCACGCCCCGATCGTATGCTGTCGCGCCACGGTGGTAATTCAGGCCGTACCAGTTGGGTGCGTCCGGCTCACCGTCGAATCCGCCTGAGTTGTGGAGTTCCCCGGTGTGCCGGTCGGTTCCCGTGGCCGGGCCGATACGCTGCTCGATGGATGTGCTCGACGTGGACAGGAGTGTGGTGACGCAGGTGGCAGGGGGCAGGCTCGTGCTGGCGGCGACACCGATGGGCGACGTCGGGGATGCCTCGCAGCGCCTGCGCGATGCCCTGTCCACAGCGGACGTGGTGGCCGCCGAGGACACGCGGCGGACCAGGTCGCTGGCCAAGGCGCTCGGCGTGGAGCTGTCGGGCCGGGTGGTCAGCTTCTACGATCACGTCGAGACCGCGCGGATCCCGATGCTGCTCGACGAGATCGCGGGCGGGCGCACGGTGCTGCTGGTGACCGACGCGGGCATGCCGTCGGTGAGCGACCCGGGCTACCGCATGGTGGCGGCGTGCGTCGAGCGCGACTTGGCGGTGACCTGCCTGCCCGGCCCTTCGGCGGTGACCACGGCCCTGGCGCTGTCGGCGTTGCCGGTGGAACGGTTCTGCTTCGACGGATTCCCGCCGCGCAAATCCGGCCAGCGCCGGGAGTGGTTGCGGACCTTGATCGCCGAACCGCGCGCCTGCGTCTTCTTCGAGGCGCCACATCGGCTCGCCGACTGCCTGGCCGACGCGGTGGAGGTCCTCGGCCCGGACCGCCGCGCCGCCGTGTGCCGGGAACTGACCAAGACCTACGAGGAAGTGGTTCGCGGCACCCTGGCCGAACTGGCCGCTTGGGCCGTCGAGGGCGCGCGTGGCGAGATCACGGTGGTCCTCGCCGGCGGTGAGCCCGCCTCCGCCGACCCCTCGGACCTGGTCGGGGACGTCGAAACCCTCACCGCGACCGGCCTGCGCCTCAAGGATGCCTGCGCCGAGGTCGCCGCCGCACACGCCGTCTCCCGCCGCGAACTCTACGACGCGGTTCTCACCGCGCGCCGCACGTCCTAGCCGGTACGCGCCGCGCGTCGACCGGGTGTGAAATTTCGCTCCGCCGTGGGTGGTCGACCAAGGGTGCGGCGGCGGGCAAGATCGTCGGTATGACATCTCTGGAGAGCAAGGCCACGACGTTTCTCGGGTTGCACGTGCCCGGGGATCCGGGAGTCTTCCCGACGGTGTGGGATGCCTGGTCCGCGAAAGTGGCTGTGGAGGCGGGTTTTCCGGCCTTGACGGTCGGTAGTCATCCGCTCGCCGAATCGATCGGCCGCGGGGACGGGGAAGGGATGACGTTCGAAGAGTCCCTGGCCCGGGTAGGCCAGATCACGGCGGCGGTGGACGTACCGGTGTCGGTCGACATCGAGTCGGGATACGGACTGGAACCCGCGCGGCTGATCGAGGGCTTGCTCGAGGCGGGGGCGATCGGACTGAACATCGAGGACACCGTGCACAGCGAGGGCAGGCGCCTGCGCGCGGCGCAGGAACACGCCGACCTCGTGCGCGGATTGCGCGAGTCCGCCGACAAAGCGGGCGTGCACGTGGTGGTCAACGCGCGCACCGATCTGTTCCTGCGCAAGGACGGCGACGACGCCGATCGGGTCGACCGCGCGATCGAGCGCTTGCGGCTGGCCGCCGAGGCTGGCGCGGACGTGTTGTTTCCGGTGGGCCGCCACGCCGAGGCCGACCTGCGCCGCCTGACCGCCGAACTGCCGCTGCCGGTCAGCGCCACGGTCCAGCCGGATCAAGCCGACAAGGCGGCCCTCGCCGACCAGGGCGTCGCGCGGATCACTTTCGGCCCTTACTTGCAGGCCGCGCTGACCAGGGAGGTCAATACCCTCCTCGATCGCTGGAAGTGAGACCGGGGACGGGCTCGTCCTTGTGGCAGGTCCGCGACCGGAGGCCGAGCCCACCGGTACGGCGGTGAGCTCGGCCTCGCACGGTGGACCGAGTCGTTCGTGTGCGGGCGGTGAACCGGCCGGCGGTGTTCAGGAGGGAACGGGCAGCCCTAGCGCGCTCATGACGAACTGAACGAACAGCGGCGCCAGATCCGGCACCCGAGCCGGCCCTTCGGCGACGATCACGCGGCGCGTCCGCTCGCCGATCGCGTCCGGGATCAGGGCGATCAGTCCGTCGGACAGTTCCGGAAGCGTCGGGTCCGCCGCGCGGGCCTGGTCGTAGAACACCCGATACAGCTGCGCGAAGCGGTCGACGGCCAGGTCGCGGTAGCCGACGGCGGCCTGGTTCACCTTGAACGACTCCACCAGCACCAGCCGGGCGAAATCCGGCTCGGTGGCGACGGTCTGGCAGAAGGTGACCACGATGGACTCGATCTTGGCGTAGGCGTCGGCGTCCGGCGGCAGTTGGGCCAGTTCGTCCGCGATCCGAGTCGCCATGATGTCGACCCCGGTGTGCACCGCTTCGGCGAAGCACTCCTCTTTGTTGGCGAAATGGTCGTAGAAGGTGGTGCGCGAGACGCGGGCTCGGGCCACGATGTCGGTGAGTGTGGTCGCCGGGTAGCCCTTGTTGTCCACGGACTCCACCATGGCCTCGACCAGCCTGCCGCGTTGCGACGTGAGCACGGCTTCGCGTGCCACCCGATGCCGCTCGGCGAATCCGGACCGCTGAACGGATGTCGCCGCGTGGTGCTGGCCCATGTGTGCCCTCTCTGTGCCGGAACCGATCCCGAACGGAACGTCGTCGTACCGATCGCACACGGTTCTGGGCCGTCGCAGGGGGCCGCGAACCGGTGTTTCATTATCCGACAACGCATTACACGGCGGGAAGGCAGGTGGACCCACCCGTGGGCAGGCCTTCGGGTGACACCGCGAAACCGTTGTGCGCCTTATGGTTCCGGCCCACCGGCGGGCGGGCCGGAACAGTCAGTCCTTCGGTTCGATGTACTTCGGGAACACCGGTTCGGGTGCGGGCAACGCCACACCGGGCTCGATCGGCGTCGCGATATCGGCGAACGTCCGGCTCTGTTGACCCAGCTGGTCGAGGATGCGCTCCGCCGACCCCGGTATCACCGGCTGCACCAGGATCGCGACCACGCGCAGCACCTCCAGCGTCACGTACAGCACGGTGGCCTCGCGCGCGAGATCATCCGGCGTGCCGGACTTCGCCAGCGCCCAGGGCGCCTGCGCGGAGAAGTACCTGTTCGTCTCGCCCAGCGTCAGCCAGATCGCCTCCAGCGCCAGATGCATCTGCTGCGCGTCGAATTCGGCGCGGCAGCGCTCCAGCAGACCACCCGCCAGATCGAGCAGGGCGCGGTCGTCCTCGGTGAACTCGCCGGGCGTGGGCACCACGCCGCCGCAGTCGCGCGCGACCAGCTTGGTGCTGCGCTGCACCAGGTTGCCGAACTCGTTGGCCAGATCGCTGTTGATCCGGCTCACGATGGCCTCGTGGCTGTAGCTGCCGTCCTGGCCGTAGGAGATCTCGCGCAGCAAGAAGAAGCGCACCGCGTCCAAGCCGTAGTTCTCGACCAGTTCCAGCGGGTCGACCACGTTGCCGACCGACTTGGACATCTTCTCGCCCTTGTTGTACAGGAACCCGTGCACGAACACGCGTTTCGGCAGCTCCACACCCGCCGACAGCAGGAACGCGGGCCAGTACACCGTGTGGAACCGCGTGATGTCCTTGCCGATGATGTGCACGTCGGCGGGCCAGAACTTGCCGAACGCGGCGGAATCGGTATCCGGGAAGCCGACGCCGGTGATGTAGTTGGTCAGCGCGTCCACCCACACGTACATGACGTGATCCGGGTGGCCAGGCACCGGCACGCCCCAATCGAAGGTGGTACGCGAGATGGACAGGTCCTTCAGACCCGCCTTGACGTAGCTGACGATCTCGTTGCGCCGGGTCGCGGGCCCGATGAATTCCGGGTGCTCCTCGTAGAGCGCCAGCAGCTTGTCCTGGTAGGCAGACAGCCGGAAGAAGTAGTTCGACTCCTCGGTCCAGGTGACCGGCGTCTTGGATTCGGTGGAGATGCGGGTGCCGTCCTCGAGCACCGTGGTCTCCTCGTCGGTGTAGAACGCCTCGTCCCGCACCGAGTACCACCCCGAGTAGTTGCCCAGGTAGATGTCGCCACTGGCCAGCATCCGCTCCCAGATGGCGGCGCAGGCCTCCCGGTGATCGGCATCGGTGGTGCGGATGAACCGATCGAAGGAGATGTCGAGCGTCTTGTCCAGCGCCTCGAACACATCGGAGTTGCGGGCCGCGAGCTCTTCCACCGGGATGCCCTCGGCGGCCGCGGCCTGCTGCATCTTCTGGCCGTGCTCGTCGGTGCCGGTCATGAAGAACACGTCGTAGCCGTCGAGGCGCTTGAAACGGGCGATGGCGTCGGCGGAGATGTACTCGTACGCATGCCCGATATGCGGCGCGCCGTTGGGATAGGCGATGGCCGTGGTGATGTAGAAGGCGGGGCGGTCAGCTTCGCTCATGGTGTGTCTACTGTAATGCGCGTGCATTCTTCCGCTCGCGTGAATATGCCCGTCGCCGATTCGCGGGTCCTCGTGTCCGCGCCGCGCGGGGACCGCTGATGAGCGCCGGACGTCCCGCGCCGGAGTTGCCCGAGCCGCTGTCGCCGATCGTGGACGCGCACACCCACCTGGACGCCTGCGGCGCGACCGACGCGGCCTCCACCGCGGCGATCGTGGACCGCGCCGCTTCGGTCGGGGTCGGCCGGGTGGTCACCGTTGCCGACGACTTGGCCGCCGCGCGGTGGGCGGTGCGGGCCGCGCACTGGGACGAGCGCGTGTTCGCCGCCGTCGCGCTGCACCCGACCAGGGCGAACGCGCTCGACGACGACGCGAAGGCCGAACTCGAGCGCTTGGCCGAGGACCCGAGGGTGGTCGCCGTCGGCGAGACCGGCCTCGATTACTACTGGCCGGGCAAGCTGGACGGCTGTGCCGACATCGAGACGCAGATCGAGGGTTTCCGCTGGCACATCGACCTGGCCAAGCGGGTCCGCAAGCCGCTCATGATCCACAATCGCGAGGCCGACCACGACCTGCTGACCGTACTGCTGGACGAGGGCGCGCCCGACAGCGTGATCTTCCACTGTTTCTCCTCGGACACGAACATGGCGCTGTCGTGCGTGGCCGAGGGGTACATCCTCAGTTTCTCCGGGACGGTGAGTTTCAAGAACGCGCACGAGTTGCGGGAAGCGGCCAAGGTCGTGCCCGACGATCAGATCCTGGTCGAGACGGATGCGCCGTATCTGACCCCGCACCCGTTCCGTGGAGCGCCGAACGAGCCGTACTGCCTGCCGTACACCGTGCGAGCGCTGGCCGAGTTGCGCGAGCAGGATCCACTGGAACTGGCGAAGATCACCACCGCCAACGCCCGTCGCGTCTACCGCATCTGAGCGAGGCGCCGGAGGCGCGCGTATCCGCAAGGGCACTGTCGAATGCCCGCACGGGGGCAAGGTATGCGAAATGTGTCCTAAGTCACTTTTGGTATGTCGTTTCGTGATTTACCTGCGCTGTCGATATTTGATCGTGATATTGAAAAGGCGCTGTTCCTGAGCTTGCTGTTGTCGGCGCCCGACCCTCTCGTTATCGTGCTGTGACCATGTCCCCCTTCACGCGGATCAACCAGTCGCGTTCGCCGCTGCTGCACATCGCGGTCGGCGCGTTGCTGCTGACGTTGATCGTCGGCGCCGGTCTCGCGATCATGAATCGCAAGACGGTCACCGTCGTGGTGGACGGCGAGAAGCTGTTCCAGACCACGATGTCGCCGGACGTGCGTGGCGTACTGAAGGCCGCGGGTTTCGCCGTGACGGAGCGGGACAAGGTGGCCCCCGCCCTGGCCGCGCGCATCGCCGACGGCGCCACCATCACGCTCAACCGCGCGCGCGAAGTCGCTCTGTCCGTGGACGGGATGACGCAGAAGGTGTGGACCACCGGGGTGACCGCGGGTGAAGCGCTCGAGCAGTTGAAGATCCCGAAAGAGGTGTACGTCTCACCCGCGCGCGACGAGCGGCTCCCGCTGCAGGGCGCCGCGCTGTTGATCGCGACTCCGCGCATGGTCTCGCTGCTCGACGGCCTCGGCAATCCCGTGGACGTGCGCGCCGCGGCGCCGACCGTCGGCGAATTCCTGAAGGTGACGGGCATCCCGCTGATCGAGCAGGACTCCGTCGAACCGGACGCGTCCACCCCGTTGACGAACAATCTGCGCATCACCGTGACGCGCAAGCGGGTCGAACAGCACACCGAGACGCTGCCGCTGGATCCGCCGGAGAACGTCATCGAGGACCCGACCCTGAACATGAGCCGCACGGTGGTGGAATCACCCGGCTCGCCCGGCGTCCAGAACGTCACGTTCGCGGTCACCATGGTCAACGGTCAGGAAGTGGACCGTAAACCGGTCGCCACGACGGTGACCGTCGCGGCGGAGCCGAAGACCGTCCGGAAGGGCGCCAAGCCGGGCACCGAGGTGCCGCCGGTGCGCGACGGCGCGATCTGGGACGCGCTCGCGCGTTGTGAATCGACCGGCAACTGGTCGATCAACACCGGCAACGGTTACTACGGCGGCGTGCAGTTCGATCAGGGCACCTGGGAGCGGCAGGGCGGCCTGCGCTATGCCCCCCGCGCCGACCTGGCCACCAGGGAAGAGCAGATCGCCATCGCCGAGATCACCAGGCAGCGGCAGGGCTGGGGCGCTTGGCCCGCGTGCACCGGCCGGCTCGGCATCAACTGACGCGGGACCTGGGGCCCCCGGGCATCGCGTGCGGAGCAGACCGCCGAGCGTGAATCGGCGCGCTGACCGGGTGCGGTACACGACCGGCTCGTCGTCGAAGTCGCCGACTCCGTCGCGCCGAACGTATCGATGAAACGGCTCCCGGCCTCCGGCGGCTGTGGTCGGTACCCATCGATTCTCGCCGGGCGCGGCGCTGCTCGGAGGTCGGCATGAGTCCGGTGTCCACCTGGCGGGGGAGACGTCGCGGCCCGGCCGATCCCGCGGTTGATAGATTCTCGAGGTGTCCGAACCTGAAATCTCCGCTCGTGGGAGCGCTGCGCTGCTCGGGCCCGCCGAGGTGCGGGTGCTGGCCGAACGGTTCGGGGTGCGGCCGACCAAGCAACTCGGACAGAATTTCGTGCACGACGCGAACACGGTGCGACGGATCGTCGCGGCCGCCGGAGTGGGGCGCGGGGATGTCGTGCTGGAGGTCGGGCCCGGTCTCGGGTCACTGACCCTCGCGCTGCTGGACGTGGTGGACTCGGTGGTCGCGGTCGAGATCGATCCGGTACTAGCGCGGCACCTTCCGGTGACCGTCGCCGACCGCGCCCCCGAGTTGGCGCAGCGCCTGTCGGTGGTCGAGGCGGACGCGTTGCGCGTCGCCGCCGCGGATCTGCCCGCCGCCCCGACCGCGCTGGTGGCCAATCTCCCGTACAACGTGGCGGTGCCGGTGCTGCTGCATCTGCTCGGCGAGTTGCCCGGTATCGCGGTCGCTCTGGTGATGGTGCAGGCCGAAGTGGCCGATCGCCTGGCCGCCGAACCCGGCAGCCGCACCTACGGTGTGCCCAGTGTGAAAGCGGGCTTCTATGGGACTGTCCGGCGCGCGGGTGCGGTCGGCACTCAGGTGTTCTGGCCGGTTCCGCGCGTCGAGTCGGGGCTGGTCCGGGTCGATCGCTTCGCGGAGTCGCCGTGGCCGATGGACGCCGAGCACCGCCGACGTGTCTTCGCGGTCGTCGACGCGGCGTTCGCGCAGCGCCGCAAGACCCTGCGCGCGGCCCTCGCCACGTGGGCGGGCTCACCCGCCGAAGCCGAGCGCCGCCTGCTCGCGGCGGGCATCGCTCCCACCGCCCGCGGCGAGACCCTCGATACGGCCGCCTTCGTCCGCTTGGCCGCTCAGGCATAGCCCTTCGCTTACGGCAGTGGCTCCCCGCATGTTCATGTGCGGGGAGCCACGCGGGTGTGCGAAGACCGGGTCAGACGGCGACTTCGTAGCCGGCCTCGTCGACGGCGGCGACGATGTCGGCGGCGGCGATCGGCGCGGTGCTGTCGACGCGGACCGCGCCGCTGGCGAGGTCGACGTCGACGCTGGTCACGCCGTCGATCTTGCCGATCTCGGTCTTGACGGAGCTGACGCAGTGCCCGCAGGTCATCCCCGTGACGGTGTAAGTGGTGATGGGCATGTCCGACTCCTTCACATCCTGTTCAATACGGGCGGGGGGTATCTCCAATACGAAAGATACCCCCTAAGGGTATACGGCGCAAGGCGGCTCACACGCCGTCGGCCAGCTCCAGCCAGCGCTCCTCGGCCGTTTCCTTCTCCGCGAGCACCTGCTTCAACTCCGCGCCCAGCGTAACCAGCTTGTCCGGATCGGTGGCCGCGTCGGCGAGCGCGGCGTGCAAACGCTGCTCGCGATCGGACAACTTGTCGATGGCGCGCTCCAGGCGGGTCAGCTCCTTACGGGCCGCGCGGTAGGTCGCGGAATCGGTGGCCGAAGCATCGGCGGGTTTGGCCTCCGGCGCGCCGGCGCGGGTCCGGTTTTCGGTGAGGGACGCGCGCCTGGTGAGATATTCCTCGATGCCGCCGGGCAGGTTCGTGAGTTTGCCGTCGCCGAACAGAGCCCACGTCGAGTCGCAGATCCGCTCGATGAGGTACCGGTCGTGACTGATCACGACCAGTGTCCCCGCCCAGTTGTCGAGCAGGTCCTCCAGTTGCTGGAGGGTGTCGATGTCCAGGTCGTTGGTCGGCTCGTCGAGCAGCAGCACGTTCGGCTGGGACATGAGGATGCGGGTGAGCTGCAGGCGCCTGCGCTCGCCACCGGACAGGTCGCCGACCGGCGTGCGCTGGCGGGCGGGCGTGAAGCCGAGCCGCTCGGCCAGCTGCCCCGCCGAGATCTCCTTGTCGCCCAGCATGATCCGCTGCGCCACCTGCTGCACCGCCTCCAGTACGCGCAGGTCGGTCGGCAGATCGTCGAGCTCCTGGCGTAGCCAGCCGATCTGGACGGTCTGGCCTTGGACGCGCTTGCCCGAGGCCAGTATCGAGCCGTTCGCGCCGGTGTCTCCGGCCAGGGCGCGCAGCAGCGTCGTCTTGCCCGAACCATTGACGCCCACCAAGCCGACACGCTCGCCCGGCGCCAGCCGCCAGGTCAGGTCCCGCACGAGTTCGCGGCCGTCCGGCGTGGTGAGCGTGGCGTCCTCGAGTTCGACGACGACGCGGCCGAGGCGCTTGCGGGCGAAGGCGGCCAGCGAGACGCTGTCGCGCGGCGGCGGCACGTCGGCGATCAAGGCTTCCGCGGCTTCGACCCGGTAGCGCGGCTTGGAGGTGCGCGCCTGAGGGCCACGCCGCAGCCAGGCCAGCTCCTTGCGGGCAAGATTGCGCCGCCGGGCCTCCGACGCGTCCGCCTGGCGGGCGCGCTCGGCGCGCGCGAAGATCCAGTCGCCGTAGCCGCCCTCGTAGCTTTCGACCTTGCCGCCGACCACTTCCCAGGTGTTGGTGGCGACGGTGTCGAGGAACCAGCGGTCGTGGGTCACCACGACCAGCGCGCTGCGGCGGCTCAGCAGATGCGCGGCCAGCCACTGCACGCCCTCCACGTCGAGGTGGTTGGTGGGCTCGTCCAGCACCAGCAGGTCGAGTTCACGCACCAGCGCGGCGGCGAGCGCGACCCGGCGGCGTTCACCGCCGGAGAGATTGTCCACCGACGAGTCCAAGCCGAGATCGGCGATGCCGATGCCCTCCATCACCGAGCGGATGCGCGAGTCGGCGGCCCATTCGTGTTCGGCGACCTCGTCGGTCATGGCGTCGTCGGCCAAGCCTGCCAGCACCACCGAACCGACCGTCGCGCCCGCGGGCAGCACGCCACGCTGGGTCACCACGGCCATGCGCAGGCCGCCGAGCCTACTGACCCGGCCGCTGTCCGGTTCCTCGATGCCGGTGAGCACCTCGAGCAGGGTGGTCTTGCCGCCGCCGTTGAGGCCGACGACACCGATCCGCTCGCCCGCGTGCACGCCGAGCGAAACGTTGTCCAGCAGCGGCTTGATCCCGAAGCTCTTGTGGACCTGTTCGAGATTGATCAGGTTGGACATGGATCCTTCCGTGTCTTGCGGGGGCAACCCGATGATCGCCCCGGGCCAGCGTACCGACCGCGTCCGACCGCTCGTACTCCCGCCGAGCAGCGGGGACGCTTGCATGACGAACGGTGTTCGTTTAAGTTGATCTCCCGAACGAACATTGTTCGTTCAGGACACCGATCCGGCGCTCCCCAGAAGTACAGCCGCAGAGTGGGACGCCCGCCTCGCAGCGAGGTGTCGGCGGGCGGCACCGTTCCCATTCCGTTTGTTTTCTGGAGGATCCCATGCACGTCGGTCTCGGCCTGCCCATCTCCGACCCCGCCGCCCTGCTCGACTGGGCCCGGCGCGCGGACGCGGGGCCGTTCCGCACGCTCGGCCTACTGGACCGGCTGGTCTACGACAATCCCGAACCGCTGATCGCGCTGGCCTCGATCGCCGGTGCGACCACCCGAGTCAAGATCCAGACCGAAGTGCTGCTCGCGCCGCTGCGCGACCCGGTGCTGCTGGCGAAACAGGTCGCCACGCTGGACCGCATGTCCGGCGGACGTCTGGTGCTCGGCCTCGGCGTCGGCGGCCGCGCCGACGACCACATCGCCTCGGGTACCGACCTGCGTACCCGCGGCCGCCGCCTCGATGAGCAACTCGCGCTCATGCGGCGCCTGTGGTCCGGGCAGCCTTTCAGCGCCGAGTGCGGGCCGATCGGCCCCGCGCCGCTGCGGCCGGAAGGACCCGAGATCCTGTTCGGTGGTTTCCAGCCCGCCGCACTCGAACGCGTCGGCCGGTGCGGCGGAGGCTTCCTCGCCGCCGCACCGCCTTCCTGGGCCGGCAAGCTTTTCGACACCGTGCGCCGCTCCTGGACGAACAACGGCCGGCCGGGTGCGCCGAGAATCGTCGCCCAGGTCAATGTGGCCCTCGGCCCCGACGAGGTGATCGAAGACGCCCGCGCGTCGATGGGCGCCTACTACGAGTTCAGCGACTACACCGAAGGCATGCTCGCCGGCATGCTCACCACGCCCGCGCAGATCCGCACGACCGTCGCCGAATTCGGCGATCTCGGCGCGGACGAGGTGATGTTCTATTGCTACGGACGCGATGCCGATCAGATCGACCGGCTCGCCGACGTGCTTTCCTGACCATCCGCTGTCCACGCCGCGCGCGTCCTCCCTGGGTCCGAGCGTTGCGCGGAAGGACGCCGCGGGCGCCGACGAACCGCGCGCGGGTTCTCCCAGCGAGCCGTCGCGCCCGTCCGGACGTGCGACGGTCAGTGCTTCCCGGACGGCTCGCCGCTGAGAATGCGCGCACCCGGCACGGGGCCGCTGGCCGTCCGCACGCTGCGGCAGACGCCCGCGCCCGCGAGTTCGGCGGCCACCGAGATCGCCGATTCCTCGCTCTCGCAGAGGAAGGCGCAGGTGGGCCCGGAGCCGGAGACCAGTCCGGCCAGCGCGCCGGCGGTGACCCCCGCGCGCAAGGTGCGGCGCAGTTCCGGCCGCAGCGACAGCGCCGCCGCCTGCAGATCGTTGCCGAGCAGGGGTGCGAGCTGGTGCGCGTCGCCGGAGGCCAAGGCCTGCATCAGCTGCTGCGGCTCGCCGAGCCGAGGCGGTCGCCCGTGCTCGCGCAGCCGGTCGAGTTCGGCGAAGACGGCCGGTGTGGACAGGCCGCCCTTGGCGAAGGCGAGCACCCAGTGAAAGGTGTTGCGCGACAGCACCGGCAGCAGGCGTTCGCCGCGGCCGGTGCCCAGCGCGGTGCCGCCGTGCAGGGCGAACGGGACGTCGCTGCCGAGTTCGGCCGCCACCGCGCCGAGTTCCTCCCTGGACAGTCCCAGGTCCCACAGCTCGTTCAGCCCGACCAGCGCGGCGGCGGCGTCGGCGCTGCCGCCCGCCATGCCTCCGGCCACCGGGATGCCTTTGGCGATGGCGATTTCGACCAGGGGAGCGCGGCCGCCGAGATGTGCGAGGCGGACGGCCGCCTTCCACACCAGATTCGTCCGGTCGGTCGGCACGTCCGCGGCGCCCTCTCCGGTGACCCGCACGGCCAGTGAAGCCGACGGAGCGATCTCCAGATCGTCGCTCAGCGACAGCGCTTGGAACACCGTGGTCAGGTCGTGGTAGCCGTCGGCCCGCAGGTCGCCCACTCCGAGATGGAGGTTCACCTTCGACGGCGCCCGCACGGTGACGGGACTCGGCACTACTGACAGCACGGTGCTCAAGCCTAATGGGAGTAGCCGGGCGATGCCGTCGGTGTGGCTCACGTCGGGGGAGCCGGCGAAGGCTGAGCGAACTCCGCGCGTTACAGCAGTCCGCCGCCGGTGGCATCGATCCACTGCCCGGTCACCCACCGCGCGTCGTCGGAGGCGAGGAACCCCACGACGTCGGCCACGTCCGCGGGCTGCCCCACGCGCTGGAGCGGGGACATCGCCGCCACCTCCGCCTGGGTTTCGGCATTGCGGAGCCAGTTCGCGTTCATGTCGGTGTCGATGATGCCCGGCGCCACCGCGTTCACGGTGATGCCGCGGGCGCCGACCTCTTTGGCGAGCACGGTGGTGAAACTATCGATCGCGGCTTTGGTCATGGTGTAGGCGATCAATTGCGGCATGTACGCCCCGTGGGTCAGGCCGGTGGAGATGTTGACGATCCGGCCGCCGGCGCGCAGCCGGTCCAGGCCCAGGCGAGTGATGAAGAAGGGCGCTTTGGCGTTGACCGCGAAGACGCGGTCGAAGGCCGCCTCGTCGGTTCCGGCGATCGGCTCCCGGATGCCGTCGATGCCCGCGTTGTTCACCAGGATGTCCAGCCCGTCGGCGTGCGCGTCGAAGGCTGCCCACAGAGCCCGCGCGTCACCGGGCACGCCCAGTTCGGCCCGAATGGCGAAGGCCGCGCCGCCCGCCGCCTCGATCGCGGACACCGTCTCCTTCGCGGCCTGCTCATCGTTGTTGTAGTGGACCGCCACCCGCGCGCCGTCGCTGCCCAGCCGTTCGGCTATCGCCCGGCCGATGCCCCGGCTGCTTCCGGTCACCAAGGCGGTCTTTCCAGTCAGTGCGCCCATCGCGCACCCCTTTCTCTAGCGGTCGCTACAGAAAAACACGGTAGCACATTGTCTAGTGATCGCTATAGAATGTCGATATGGGTACGACGACCCGGGGACGGCCGCGATCCTTCGATCGGGACGCGGCGCTGGAGAAAGCCATGCGGCTGTTCTGGGCGCGCGGGTACGAGGCCACCTCGATCGGCGACCTGACCGCGGCCATGGGCATCGGCGCACCGAGCCTGTATGCCGCGTTCGGCGACAAGAAGACGCTGTTCGAGGAGGTGGTCGCGAATTTCGGGGGGCGTTACGGCGGATTCGTCACGCGGGCGCTCGCCGAGGAGGGCAGCGCCCGGGCAGCGGTCGGGCGCATCCTGCGGGAGGCGGCGACGGAGTACACCCGGACGGACTGCCCGCACGGCTGTCTGGTGATCAGCGCGGGCGTCAACACCACCAGCGCCGAGATCGCCGATCTCCTGCGCGACATGCGCAATCGGAACATCGACACCTTCGCCGCGCGGATCCAGGCCGACATCGACGCCGGCGTCCTGCCCGACCACCTGGACGCGCGGACTCTGGCCCGCTACGTCGGCACGGTGATGCAGGGCATGTCCCAGGCGGCGCGGGACGGCGCGAGCCGCGACGAGTTACGAGGGGTGGCCGAGCTGGCGCTGCGCGGCTGGGGAGCCTAGTGCCCCGAGGCGCGGCCGTCCTGCACCACCACGGGCAGGCAGGTACGCACGAAGTCAGCGCCGAAGTCGGTGAGCACCACGCTGCGATAGATCACCTTGGTGCCGAAACCGGACCGCTTCAGGATCTCTCGCACCGGCGACTGCGCCTCCAGCAGCTGGTACCGGTTCGGATTGCCGACCGGCTCGCGCGCGTGCTCGACCAGGCCGAGCCTGCGCAAGTTGGTCAGGTACTGCTGGATCCGATTGGGGAAGCGCAAACCGGCGTGCTCGCCGATCAGCGTGAGCATCGAGCCCAGGCGTTCGGAGCCGAGCGCGCGGGGACGGCCGGTGCGGATGTCGATCGAGGGCTGCGGACCGTCCAGACGCAGGAAGCGCAGAATGCGCGCCTCGTCCGGGGTCAGCTCGGCGAGCATGCCCGCGAAGGCCGGGTGGTTGTCGTCCTCGCCGTGCGGGCTGGCCGACAACCGCAACAGCGCGGCGCCCTGCTCGCGCAGCGTGGGCACGGCTTCCTGCCCGGGCGGTTCCGCGGCGGATGGGAGGCCGAGCGCTTTGCGCATCGCGTCGCGGACCTCGGCCTCGGCCTCGGCCAACACTTCTCGCGGCGGCGCTCCCTCGATGCTTCGCCGCACCACGGTCGAGGTGACGCCGACCGCGGTGCCGACGCTCCAGGAGGTCACCTCGGTGACGGCGCTCCAGGCGACCCGGGCGACGCCAGTCGCGGCACGCACGGTGGCCACGGGAACCGTTGCACGCCTCGGGGATCGGTCGGTGCGAGCGATGTCGGAAGCGGGCCGCCGAGCGATGTCGTGCGACGGCTCGGCGTTCGCTTCCGTCGCATCGCTGTGCTCGACGGCCTCGAGATCGCCGTCGTCCGGATCCGCTACAGCCATGATGTCGCCACTCCCGTTCCGAAGATCAGGATATGAGCGTATCCGGCGAACAGCCCCAGCACGCCGCCATGGACGAAAAGAAGCCACTCGTCTTGCTTGATGGCCGCGCGGAGCATGTCGACGAAATCCGGTGGCGACAGCATCGCCATCTGCCTGGCGATGTATTCGTTGATCTGCCTGCCCTGGCGGACGTTGAACTCCGGGTCGGCGAACGCGATCGGCGCGATGGCCATGGCTTCGCTGGTGAAGGTCGACTGCAAGGAGTCGTATTCGCGGCTGCCCAGCATGAACTTGACCGCGGGGCGCGCGGGGCCGAGCGCGCGGTCGGCGGCCGGTCGCAGCGTGTCCTCGAGCATCTGCATGGTGCGGTCCGAGCGCGGGCCGTTGAGCAACTCGTCGCCGATATTCGCCACGGTGATCACCTGGCTGGAAACCAATTCCGCGTATCCGTCGGTGATTTCGGACTTGCGTTTGATCAGCAGGCCCTGCCGCCACGGCGCCCACCACTTCGGATAAGCGGGCGCGAAGATCATATTGATGCCGATCCAGTTGACCACCCATCCGATGATCACGCCGCCGATCGGCAGTACCACCAGGCTGGACCAGCCGGTCAGATGCAGGGCGGCGACCAGCAGCGCGCCCATCGGCGCGCCGAAGTAGAAACCGAAGTTCTGCATGAATCGCAGTTCTTTTGCCCCGAGCACCTGGAACAGGGTGTTGAGCAGATGCGGCCGAGCCTGGAAGTAGCGGATCACCATCTGCTTCACATCGAGCAGCTGATCGATATTCGCGCCCAATTCCTCGGTCAGCTCGCGCAGGATCTCCGGCAACTGCTGGCGCACCCTGGCGTGCACCATGTCGCGCACCTGGGCGGGCAGGTTGTACCAGAGCTGGGGATGCTCCCGGCGCAGGATGTCCTCGACGATGTCCTTGATCTGCGCGTCGGCGATGCTGGCCAGATGCTCGGCCAGTTTGTCCGGCTCGAGTTCCCGGTAGAAGTCCGAGACGCTGCCGAGTTTGGCCAGACCCTTGTCGACCGCGATGCTGGCCATCTTGTCCGCGCGCGACGGGACGATGCCCTGCCAGCCGAACCGGCCGTCGTAGCTGAGCAGTGGGAGAACTTGAATTCGTTTGGGAAGGAACGGATACAGTGCGCGCAGGCCGGGAACTCGGACACCGTGGAAGGCGACCGGCTTGAACAGCATGAGCACGCCGGTCCAGTTGGTGATGTAGCCGATGACCCCGGTGAAAAGGGGTATGGTCACGAGCTCGAGGAGGATCGTCGGGTGGATTCCGAATACGCTCTCTAACACGACACCCTCCTGCCGATACACCGGTGATCGCCGCCTCACCGGCACCCAAAACTAGCACCCCCTCGACGAAGAAACGCTATTGCGCGCCGCGTGCCGGTCGCACTGTCCGAGTCAGGTGGTGCGAATGACCGGCGACACAAGGGGAAGTAATCTGTGGGACGGATTCGTTCACCCGGCGACATCGGAGAAAACGTGGCAGACGACAGAACCGGACAGGACGTGGCCCGTGCCGCTTCCCGCGCCGTCGAGCGCAGTTCGGATGTCGAACAGCGGCAGATCAGCAATGAGGCACGGCTGATCCGCGGCGTGTTCCGCGCGGCCGGACTGGCCGCGGGCACCGTGGCGCGTGGAAGCCAGTGGGCGGTCGGCACGACCTACGAGGTCACCAAGGAGATCACCCAGGCGGCGCTGGACGGGGAATCCTCGGCCGAGATCGCCGAGCGGACCGGAAAGGCGTTGCGTTCCATCGCCCGCAGCGCGCTGGGCGTCACCGAGGGCTCGGTCCGGGAAATCGTCAGCTACGTCCCGACCTCCAACGGTCCCGCCTCGCAGCAGGCGCTGGCCGTCGGCTCCTACTTCCGGTCGGCGAGCACCGAGGAACTGCGCCGCCGCGGTGACGCGCTGCTGGCCAGGTCGGCCGACGTCTACTTCACCGAGGACGTGCACCCGGCCTACGACCGCATCCTCGACCAGCTCGCTCCCGACGAGGCGCGCATCCTGCGCTTCATGGCGCTCAACGGCCCGCAGCCGTCGGTCGACGTGCGCACCAACCGTCCGCTCGGGATCGGCTCGGAACTGGTGCAAGGGGATCTCACCTCGGTCCCGGAGCAGGCGGGCGTGCGCTACCCGGACCGCGCGCGGTCCTACCTGATCAACCTCAACCGCCTCGGCCTGACGCTGACCTCGGACGATCCGGTGGTGCTGAGCCGGTACATGGTGCTCGAGGTGCAGCCGGTGGTGGAGGCGGCGCTGAAGAAGGCGGGCCGGGCGCCGAAGATCGTCCGCAAGAGTCTCCGGCTCACCGAGTTCGGCGAGGACTTCTGCCGCACCTGCTTCACCATCGGAAGCTGACATCCCGAGTTGATCTTCGCCGGAATGTTTCCCCTTACCGTGATAGCAATCTGATACAAGTCTCCCAATCCGGCACTCGGGATGGGATTGTTGAGGGTATGGATCAGCGAATCGGCGGGCAGGGGCGCGGCGACCCGGGTTTGGGCATCGCTGGGCAAGCGCGGAACGACCGGGGCACTGGCTCCGGTGGACAGCAGCGCGACGACCCGGGTTTGCACCCGGGCCGGCAGGAGCGCGGCGGGGTGGGAATCGATCCCGGTGGACCGGAGCCGGGCGAACAGGACATCGACCCGGGCGGGACGGGTCAGGGGCGCGGTCGGCGGGCGACGAGCACCGGTGAGCGCGATCCCGGCGACAGCGCCGATGGGCGGCTGCGCTTCGACGCGGGCCCGATCGACTTCGGACAGGTGCGCGACGATCCGCGGTCGGGTCGCGGCCGTGGCAACGAGGAGCGGGAGGTGGACGACGTATCGGCGATCTCCCGGCTGAAGTACCGGTACCTACGCACACTCGACACCAAGTCGTGGGACGATTTCGCGGACACCATGATTCCGGAGGCGACCGCGACCTACAGCGAATATCTCCAGTTCGAATCCCGTGAGGCGTTCATCGCGTTCATGCGCAACACGCTCGGGCCGCACGTGATCACCGAGCATCGCTGCGACCACCCCGAGATCGACGTCGAGGGCGACACCGCCAACGGTACGTGGTACCTCGCCGACACGGTCCTCATACCGGGCCACAACATGCTGCTGCGCGGCGCGGCCTTCTACACCGACCGTTACGTCCGCTGCGACGACGGACGCTGGCGGATCTCGCACACCGGTTACGAACGCACCTATGAAGTGGTGCTGTCCCTCAGCGACCTGCCCAGCCTGCGCCTGACCTCCAGCCGCTGGGGCCTGATCGCGAAAGAGGACGGCATTTCCTCGGTCGAACGCGACCCCGGCGTGCCGCCGCTGCGGCCGGAGTCCGAGGCAGGCTGACTCAGTCGGCGGTGGCGACCAGGGGCTCCAAGGTGAGCGCCGGGTGCTCCTTCTCGATGTATTGCAGCCGCCACTTGTCGCTGAACAGCGCGAGCAGCGCGCCGTCTGAGCGGGTGAACACCTCCACCCCGCGCTGCCGCCCGAGTGCGTCCGCCGACGCGGCGTCGGTGCGCCGGGCCAGCGTGTAACCGAGGTGCTCCCTCGTGGTCTCCACGTTGAACTCCGTGAGCATGCGCGCGGTCACCACTTCGAACTGCATCGGGCCGACGGCCGCCAGGACGGGGGAGGCGTCGCCGCGGATGTCGTTGCGCAGCACCTGCACGACGCCCTCGGAGTCGAGCTGGTCGACGGCCTTGCGGAACTGTTTGTACTTGCCCGCGGAACGCGCCCGCAGCACGGCGAAGTGCTCCGGCGCGAACGACGGGATCGGCGGGAACTCCACCTTCTTGTCCACGAACAGCGTGTGGCCCGGAGCCAGCGCCGTCGCGTTGACCAAGCCGACGACATCACCCGGGTAGGCGGTGTCGACGGTGGCGCGCTCGCGGCCGAATACGGTCAGCGCGTACTTCGTGGCGAACGGCCGCCCGGTCTGCGCGTGGGTGACCACCATGCCGCGTTCGAACTCGCCGGACACGATCCGCATGAAGGCGAGCCGGTCCCGGTGGGCGGCGTCCATTCCCGCCTGCACCTTGAACACCACCGCGCTGAACGGGTCACCGGGCTGCCGCGGATTGCCGTCGACGTCTGGCCGCGCGCCCGGGGCCGGTGCGAGCGCGACCAAGGTTTCCAGCAGCTGCCGCACGCCGAAGTTCAGCATCGCGGAGGCGTAGATGACCGGCGAGGTCTGCCCGGCGAGGAACAATTCCTGGTCGTGATCCTGTCCGGTGGCCGAGAGCAGCTCGCTCTCTTCCACGGCGGTCGTCCACGGCTCGCCTTCGCGCGCTTCGGCGGCCTCGGGCGTGAGCGACTCCTCCGGCGCGATGGTCGCGCCGCCCGCGGTCCGGGTGAAGTGGATGTATTCGAGCGGGACGCCGTCCGGGCCGCGGCGCAGGAGGCCGCGGAAATCTCCCGCGATGCCGACCGGGAGGAACAGCGGGGTGGGGGTGAGGCCGATCCGCTCATCGATCTCGTCGAGCAGTTCCAGCGGAGCCCGGCCCGGCCGGTCCCACTTGTTGATCACGGTGATCACCGGGATGCCACGGTGGCGGCACACCTGGAACAGCTTCAGCGTCTGCGGCTCCAAGCCCTTGGCCGCGTCGATCAGCATCACCGCGGCGTCGACGGCGGTGAGCACCCGATAGGTGTCCTCGGAGAAGTCGGAGTGGCCGGGGGTGTCGACCAGGTTGATCACGTTGTCGACGTCGGAGCCCTCGACGCGGTAGTTGAACTGCAGCGCGGTCGAGCTGACCGAGATGCCGCGCGCCTTCTCCATCTCCATCCAGTCCGAGACGGTGGACTTGCGCCCGGCCTTGCCGTGGATCGCGCCCGCCTCGGAGATCATCCTGGCGTGCAGGGCGAGCGCCTCGGTGAGCGTGGACTTGCCGGCGTCGGGGTGGGAGATCACCGCGAACGTCCGCCGACGGGCGACCTCGGCGGGTAACCCGCGCGGTGCGGGCGCGACAACACCCTCGGGGGAGGCGCTCAACGCAGACAACCTTTCGCAGACGACCGATCGGCAACCACGCCAGCGTACGCGACGCGCCCGAGCGCGAGCCGAACCGCGGGTGACCACCCGATTCAAAGAGCGCCCCTGCGCTGGGGTATGGTGTTCGGGTTGTCTCGGCGAGGGTGACCGCAGACCAGATTTGCGACACCGTGATCGACGCGGCTCGGCTTCCGGCCGTCCTCGTTCGGTCTTCGCCCCGACGAATAGACCACCCCGTCAGGTGTGCGGAACACCTCACGTGTAATTGACCAGCCCGGAAGAGCCGTAGGAGTAGATCCAGTCATGTCCGACGTCAACCTTCTCGAAGCATCCGTACGTACCGAGTTCGGCAAGGGCGCCGCCCGCCGCACCCGTCGTGCGGGCAACGTCCCGGCCGTGCTGTACGGCCACCAGTCCGACCCGCAGCACCTGTCGGTCAACGCCCAGGCCTTCGCCGCCATCCTGCGTGAGCACGGCACCAACGCGGTGCTGAACCTCGTCATCGACGGCCAGAAGCAGCTCGCGCTGACCAAGTCCGTCGTGGTGCACCCGATCCGTCGCTACATCGAGCACGCCGACCTGCTGATCATCAAGCGCGGCGAGAAGGTCACCGCCGACGTGAACATCGCCATCACCGGCGAAGCCGCTCCCGGCACCCTGGTCACCCAGGAAGCCACCACCGTCTCCATCGAGGCCGACGCGATGAAGCTGCCCGAGTCCATCGAGGTCTCCGTCGAGGGCGTCGAGGCCGGCACCCAGATCACCGCGGGCGCGCTGGAGCTGCCCGCCGGTGTCAGCCTGGCCACCGACGCGGAGATCCTGATCGTCAACGTCATCGCCGCCCCGGCCGCCGAGTCCACCGAGGGCGAGGCAGGGGCCGAGGGCGAGAGCGCTGAGTAACACCGAATCGTCCGCCGGGCCCGCGCTCGTCGTCGGACTGGGTAATCCCGGTCCCGAGTACGAGCGCACCCGGCACAATGTCGGTTTCCTGGTCGCCGACGTGCTCGCCGAGCGCGTCGGCGGCCGTTTCGGTGTGCACAAGAAATCCGGCGCCGACCTGCTGCAAGCCCGGCTGGACGGGCGCCAGGTGCTGATCGCCAAGCCGCGATCGTTCATGAACCTGTCCGGCAGGGCGGTGGCCGCGCTGGCGAGGTTCTTCTCCGTGCCGCCGACCGAGGTGATCGTCGTGCACGACGAACTCGACCTCCCCTTCGGGGCGATCCGGCTCAAGCGCGGCGGCGGCGAAGGCGGGCACAATGGTCTTCGCTCCGTCTCCAGCGCCCTGACCACCAAGGACTACCTGCGTACCCGCATCGGCATCGGCCGCCCGCCGGGCAGGCAGGATCCGGCCGATTATGTGCTCAAGCCGTTCGCGGCGCCGGAGCGCAAAGAGGTGCCGGTGATCATCGAGCAGGCCGCCGACGCGGTGGAACTGCTGCTGCGCGTCGGGTTGGAGACCGCGCAGAATCAATTGCACTGAACGCGACAGCGTTCGCGGCGACCGCGCCGATCATCCGCGCGGCAGATGGATCGCGGTCGCCGCCCTGCGCAGTTTGCCGGAGGAGGTCTTCGGCAGCGCGCCGGGTCCGAGCACGGTGACGGTACGCGGCCGCGCGCCGACCTCCGCGAAGACGGAGTGCACGATCTCGCGCTCGATGCGCCTGACCTCTTCGTGGTTCTGGTGGCTGTTGCTCTCCACCACCACGGCGAAACTCTCCCGGTGCTGGCCCGCGTCCAAGCGCACCGCCACCGCGTTACCGGGGCGCACGCCCGCCACTCTGGTGGCCGCGCGCTCGATATCGGTCGGATAGATGTTGCGCCCGCCCATGATGATCACGTCTTTCATCCGGCCGCACACCACGATCAGTCCCTCGTCGGTGAAGTAGCCGATGTCGCCGGTGTCCAGCCAGCCCTCGCTGTCCTGGGCCGACTGGAAACCATCCACCGTCACGTACCCGGAAGTGACGGCGGGACCGCGCAATTCGATCACGCCCACCGACCGGGTGGGCAGCGGCTGGCGCTCGCTGTCGACGACCCGCCCCTCCAGTTGGTCGACCAGATAGCCGAGGGTGGGCAATCGGCGGATGTTGGCGGGATGCCCGTGCTCCTCCGGCACGGGCACCGCCTTGCCGAGCGCCTCGAGCAGGTCGGCGTCGACCACGTCGAGCACCTGCCCGTGACCGGGATCGGGGATCGACACGGCCAGCGTGGTCTCGGCCATGCCGTAGACGGGGGTGAGCGCCATCGGGTTGAGCCCGAAGCGTTTGCCTGCCTCGGCCAAGGCGTCCATGGTGTCCGGATCGACCGGTTCGGCGCCGTTCCACATGTAGCGCACACTGCTGAGGTCGAACGCGCCGTCGTCGGCCTGCCGCAGCCGCCTGGCGAGCAGGGAATAGGCGAAATTCGGTGCGGCGGTGACGGTTCCGCGGTACTTGCTGATCAGATCGGCCCACAGCAGCGGCCTGGTGAGGAAGTCCATCGGCGTCACGCAGACCACTTCGGCGCCGAACTGCATCGGCACACTGAGGAATCCGACCATGCCCATGTCGTGGAACAGCGGCAGCCAGCTGACCATCACGTCGTCGCCGAGCTGGAATTTCACCCGGTCGAACATGGCGTGGGCGTTGACGAAGAAGTTCTCGTGCGTGATCCGCACCGCCTTGGGCGAGCCGGTCGACCCGGAGGTCAGCTGCTGCAAGGCGATATCGCCCTCGGCGGTGGGCACCGGATCGATGTCGGGACTGTCGGGCAGTTGGTCGATGCGGACCACGGTGATGCCGCGCTCGCGCAGCAGCGGCTCGGCCGCCTCGAACGGCGCGCCGAGCACGACCGCGCGCGCCTCGATCATGGTCAGCACCGTCTCGGTGTCGCGCGCCCAGACCACCAGGTCGGTACGCGGGGTCGGCTGGTGCAGCATGGTGATCGACGCCCCGCGCATCCAGACGGCCTGGCAGGCCGGGGCGATGTCGACCGGCATGCCTGCCAGCACGCCGACCGCGTCGCCGTGCCCGATGCCCGCTGCCGCCAGCCCGCCCGCCATACGCCGGGCGATCCGGTGGATTTCGGACCAGGTGCGCCGCAGCGGGGCACCCGGCTCGCCGGTGACCAGTCCGCGCTCGGAGGTTTGCGCCGTGGCATACATCTCGTCGGTGAACCTGCTCAACGTCAACTCCTCCATCACCACCGTCGCCGGGAATCGGCCTCCCCCAACTATCCCGCCATCGCGGCGCGGCGTTAACCCCCTTTCTGGGGGCGCAGGTCGGACCGGGGTCGGGCGGTGCGGCGCGGTCTACAGCGAGGCCACCGCGGCGACGAAGCGATCGAGTTCGTCGAAGCCGACGAAGCAGTGCGGCGAGGCGCGCACGACGGAGGCGAGGCCCCGGCCGTTCATGTCCAGCAGGGTCGAGCCGGCGTGGCTGACCGTGACCGTGATGTCCTGCGCCAGCAGCCGGTCGCGCACCTCGACGGGGTCGACGCCGTCGACGGTGAAGGACACGATGCCGCTGTGCCGGATGCCGAGGTCGCGCACCGTCACGCCGGGAATCTCCGGCAGCGCCTTGCGCAGGTGCTCGGCGCGGGCCGCGATCGCGGCGTAGACGTCTTCCGGGCCCAGCTCGAGCAGGTATCGCACCGCGGCGCCCAGGCCGAGGCGGCCGGCGACGTCGCATTCCCAGAACTCGAAGCGGCTGGCATCCGGTGCGAGCCGGTAGTCGCTCGGACCGGTCCATTCCGCGCCGTGCAGGTCGAGCCGTCCGGGCTCCATCGACCGCGCCAATTCCGGCCGCAGATACAGAAACCCGGTGCCGCGCGGGCCGCGCAGCCACTTGCGACCGGTGGCCGACAACGCGTCGACACCGAGCTCGGCCACGTCCAAGGGCAGCTGCCCGGCGGACTGACAGGCATCCAGCAGCACCAGCGCGCCGACGGAGTGCGCGATCCGGGTCGCCTCGGCGGCGGGGTTCACCAGCCCGCCGTTGGTCGGCGCGTGCAGCACCGAGACCAGCTTGACCCGTTCGTCGACCAACGCCTCCAGCGCGTCGAGGTCGATCTGCCCACTGCCGTCGCTGGGGATCTTCTCCACCGTGGCGCCGGTGGCTCGGGCGCGTTGCAGGGCGGCGATGGCATTGCTGGCGTAGTCGGCCTCGGAGACCAGGACGCGGTCGCCCGCGGCGAGTGGTACCGAGTAGAAGAAGTCCGCCCAGGACCGGGTGGCGCTGTCGCTGAGCGCGATGCTTTCCGGTTCGGCGTTGATCAGCGCGCCGATCGCGGTCTTGACCTCGGCGAGATCATCGAGCCGTTCGTTCGCGGCGCGATAGCCGCCGATCTCCGCCTCCCGCCGCAGGTGCGCGACAACGGTCTCGGTGACGACCCGGGGCGGCAGCGACGACCCGGCGCTGTCGAGGAAAACCGGGCCTGGTCCGGGCCCGGACGCGCATCCGGGAGTGTCGGCTCGTACGCGATCGTCATCCAGCATGGAGCCGACCTTATCGGGTCGAATGTTCGGCTTCATGTCAGTTTCTTGTCGGTCCGCGTGGCTACGCTGGATGGATCGCCACACGCGAATTTCGGCCCGCGAGAGGAATACGACGGCGCCGAATGGCGATAATCGAAGAGCAGCGGACTACGTCCCGGAGCCCACTGGAGGTCGGCATGGCGGTGACGCTCGAGCGTTCTGAGTCGGCTGGTTGTGCCACCGAGCAGGGAGAACTTTCCTCCCGGGCCGCGGCGGAGGCCTACATCGGGGGGGTGTGCTTCAAGCTCGGGCCACCGGCCCTCATCGGCGCCGAACTCGAGTGGCTCACGGTGCACGGTGAGTGTTCGGCGTCCGGCCCTTCGGCCGCTCCGCGCCCCCAGCTGTCGATGTTGGCGGACGCGCTCGGACCGTACGCACCACGGTCCATCGCCCCTGATTCGCCGGCGCTCGCGCTGCCGGGGGGCAGCCGGGTCACACTCGAACCCGGAGGTCAGATCGAACTCTCCAGCGCCCCTTACGGCGCTGCCGCGCAGCTGTGCGAGCGGCTGCGTGACGATGCCCGCCTGTTGCGGGAACTTCTCGCTTCCCGGTCCATTCGCACCGTTTCCGTCGCCGCCGACGCGGACCGCCGCCCCAAACGCTTGCTTCAGTTGCCGCGCTATCGCGCGATGGAGCGCTCCTTCGGCGGCATCGGTCCTTTCGGCAAGCTGATGATGTGCAACACCGCGGCGACCCAGGTCAGTGTCGACGCGGGTGCCGACCGTGCGGACGTCACCGCACGCTGGACCGCCCTGAACGCCGTCGGCCCGGCCCTGCTGGCCGCCTTCGCCTGCTCACCCTCCCTGCGCGGCGCACCGCCCGGCGCGTGGGCGTCCCAGCGCATGCGGGCATGGCTGCGGCTGGACAACATGCGCACCCGCCCGCCGGTGCTGGACTGGACCGATCCGGTGGCCGCGTACGGCAGATGGGCGCTGGACGTGCCGCTGCTGTGCGTGCGCGGGCCCGGCGGGACCACCGAACGCGGTGACGGTGACGAGGGATGGTCCGCACCGCCCGGAGCGACATTCGCCGACTGGCTGTCCGGCGCGCTGGACGACGAGGTCGGCCGCCGCCCGGACACCGGCGACCTCGACTATCACCTGACCACGCTGTTCCCTCCGGTGCGTGCCTCGGGCCACTTGGAAGTCCGCTACATCGACGCCCAGCCCGGTGACATGTGGACCGTTCCGGTACACGTCTTCGAGGGGCTCATGTCCAGCCCCGCGGTGGTCGCCGAGGCGAGCTCGATCGCCGCGCCGCTGGCCGGTCGCTGGGTCGACGCCGCTCGCTACGGATTGGCCGATCCGGACATCCGTGCCGGTGCGGTCGCCCTGCTGCGGCTCGCGGCCGAGCACACCGCGACCGACGAGGCGGCCCGCGCCGTCCGAGTCGCCGCCGAACGATGTCACCGTGGTCGGACCCCGACCGACGACGACACCGGCAACGGCTCCGAGCCTCCGGGAGCGGCCCCGTGACGACGATGCACCCGCTCTTTTCCGACGGCGTCCCGGCCGACCAGGCCGGCGTGAGCCGAAGCGCCCGCCGCGGCACCGACACCCGCGGCCGCGCGGCCGCCGATCAGCACGAACTCCGGAGACGTTTCCCGTGACCACTTCGCATTCCGCCCCGACCGACAACTCCGGCACCGAACAGCTCCGCGACCGGATCGCCGACGTCCTCACCCGCGCGCGACAGCGCACCCTCACCCTCACCGACTGTGTCGACGAAGCCGAACTGGTGGCCCAGCATTCGCGGCTGATGAGCCCGCTGGTCTGGGACCTCGCACACATCGGCAACCAGGAAGAACTCTGGCTCGTGCGCGATGTCGGCGGCCGCGACCCGGTGCGCGCCGACATCGACGAACTCTACGACGCCTTCAAGCACGCCCGCGCGAACCGGCCCACGCTGCCGCTGCTGGACCCCACGCAAGCCCGCGGCTACGTCGGCGCCGTGCGCGACAAAGTGTTCGATGTGCTGGAGCGCAGCGACTTACGAGGTCGTCCACTGATCGACGGCGGTTTCGCGTTCGGAATGATCGCTCAGCACGAGCAGCAGCACGACGAGACCATGCTGGCCACCCATCAGCTGCGCACGGGAGCCGCCGTGCTCTCCGCGCCCGCGGCGCCGACTTCGGCGGCGCCGGTCACGGGGGAAGTCGTCATCCCGGCGGGTGAATTCACCATGGGCACTTCGACCGACGCGTGGGCGCTGGACAACGAGCGCCCCGCCCATCAGGTCCGGGTGCCCGGTTTCGCGATCGACGCCGCGCCGGTCACCAACGAGCAGTACCTGGCCTTCGTCGACGACGGCGGCTACGAGCGGCCCGAACTGTGGTCCGAGCGTGGCTGGGCGCACCGCGTCGAGGCGGGCCTGGTCGCGCCGCAGTTCTGGGAGCGCGATCCGTCCGGGCGCTGGTGGCGGCGGGTCTTCGGGGTGATGACCCCGCTGCGGCCTCGGCAGCCGGTAGTGCACGTGTGCTGGTTCGAGGCCGAGGCCTACGCGAACTGGGCAGGCAAGCGCCTGCCCACCGAAGCGGAGTGGGAGAAGGCGGCCAGGTTCGACCCGGCCACCGGCGTGTCGCGCCGTTTCCCCTGGGGCGAGGCCGATCCCGATGCCGCCACCGCCAACCTCGGGCAGCGTCACCTGGAGCCCGCCGAGGTCGGCGCGTATCCGGCAGGCGCGTCCCCCGCGGGTGTGCACCAGCTGATCGGTGACGTGTGGGAATGGACCGCCTCCGGCTTCGAGGCGTACCCGGGATTCCGCGCGTTCCCGTACCGGGAGTACTCCGAGGTGTTTTTCGGCGGCGACTACCGGGTGCTGCGCGGCGGTTGTTTCGGCACCGATCCGGTGGCCTGCCGCGCCACCTTCCGCAACTGGGACCACCCCGTCCGCCGCCAGATCTTCGCCGGGTTCCGCTTGGCGCGAGACCTGCGGCCGGGAGAAGGCGAGTGAGCGACCGCGGACACGCCGCGTGCCGGCCGGAAGGCCGCAGCGACGCGGCAGGCGGCCCCTGCCCGGCCACGGTCGTCGCGGTGGATGCCGATGTGTAGACACCTCGGCTACGTCGGTCCGCCGGTGCGGGTGGGCGAGATGTTGACCCTCGGTTCCCATTCACTGCGCACCCAGGCCTGGGCCCCGCGCGACATGCGCCACGGCGGCACCATCAACGCCGACGGCTTCGGCGTCGCCTGGTGGCGCGTCGCGGCGGACGAAACGGTCACCGCCAGCCGTTACCGCAACGCCGCGCCGATCTGGACCGATCCGGCGGTGGACGAGGTGCTGCCGCAGCTGGAGTCCGCCGCGGTGCTCGCGGCGGTGCGGTCGGCGACGGTCGGCATGCCGGTCGAGCGGTCCGCGTGCGCGCCGTTCACCCGCGACCGCTGGGCGTTCAGTCACAACGGCGTGGTTCCGGACTGGCGTCGCACCCTCACCGGCGTGGCCGGCGAGTTCGCGCTCATCGCGGCCGAACTGGGCGCCGAGGATCTGTTCACCCCGGCGCGGCTGCTGGAGGCGGAATCGGCCACCGACGCCGCCACACTGTGGGTGCTGCTGTGCGATCTGCTGTCGACCAGTTCCCCGGACGGTGAGTGGTCGGCGGCTCCGGCGGCGCTGCGGCTGCTCGTGTCCGCGATCCTCGGCCGGGCGCCGGAGGCACGCCTGAATCTGCTGCTCTCCGATGGCGCGCAGCTGTGGGCGACCACCTGCTCCCACTCCCTGTCGGTGCTGGTGACCGACGATTTCGCACTCGTGTCCTCCGAACCGTTCGACGACGACCCACGCTGGCGATCGATCCCGGACCGCAGCCTGGTCAGCGCCAAGCCCGGCACGCTGTCCGTCGACGCCCTCCTCTGACCCGAAAGGCCCAGCCATGACCGCAGCCACGCTGGACATCCACCTCACCGAAGACGATCTGAACGCGGCGCTCCGCTCGGACGCCCGGCTCGGCCTGGAAGCTACCCCGAAATGGTTGCCGCCCAAATGGTTCTACGACGGCAGGGGTAGCGAGCTGTTCGAGCGGATCACCGAGCTGCCCGAGTACTATCCGACCCGCACCGAGCGCGCGCTGCTGGATCGGGTGGTCGACGAGATCGCCGACGCCGCCCAGGCCGAGGTGCTCGTCGAGCTCGGCGCGGGATCGGCGGCGAAGACTCGCCTGCTGCTCACCGCGTCGATCGCCCGTGGGCCGTTGAAGACATATGTGCCGCAAGACGTTTCATCGACGGCGCTGCGCGCCGCGGTGGACGAGGTCGCGACCGAGTTTCCCGGATTGGCCGTGCACGGTGTGGTCAGCGATTTCACCGGCACCTTGGACACCCTGCCGCGCGGCGGACGCCGAATGATCGCCTTCCTGGGCGGCACCATCGGCAACCTGGTCCCCGAGGAGCGGTCCGCATTCCTCGCCAGGATCCACGACGTGCTCGAACCGGGTGAGCAACTGCTGCTCGGAGCCGGGCTGGTCACCGACCCGGCGGTGCTCGTCCCCGCCTACGACGACGCGGCGGGTGTGACCGCCGAGTTCAACCGGAACGTGCTGCACGTGTTGAATGCCCGGTTGCGCGCCGACTTCGCGCCGGAGAAGTTCCGGCACGTCGCGGTCTGGGACGCGGAGCGGGAGTGGATAGAGATGCGGCTGGAGGCGAGCGAGGACATGACCGTCACGGTCGGCGACCTCGATCTGACCGCGCGCTTCGGCCGCGGCGAACAGATACGCACCGAGATCTCGGCGAAATTCCGGGTCGAGGGCCTCGACGCCGAACTCGCCGCCGCGGGCTTCGACACCGGACACGTGTGGACCGATCCGGACGATCGCTTCGCGCTGGTCCTCGCCGGGCGGCGCTGACGGCGCTCCCGTCGGCGGCGGTCACTACGACGGCACGCCGCCGACCACCGCCGCGAGCCACTCGACCAGCGGCCGCATAGTCTCCCACGCGGAGCGGATTTCCTTCGCCGCGCGCGGGGTTTCCAGCCAGGCGGGCGCGCCGAATTCCTTGCCACAGGTGATGGACTTGTGGCGCAGCAGGTCGATGCGCGGATGGTCGGCGTCGTAGCCCTTGGGGCGGGTCTTCAGTTTCTCGCCGTCGATGGTGTAGCCCGCGTGGGCGAGTTCCGCGAGGATCGCCGCCAGTTCCGGTCCGCGCACCTCGTCATCGATGGTGGCGCGCAGCTGCGCGAGTTGGTCGGGCGAGCCCTGGTAGAAACCCCCGCCGACGAACAAGCCCGCGGCGTTGATCTGGACGTACCAGCCCACGCCCGGCGCGGCGCGCACCACAGCGCCCTGCGCGGTCTTGTACGGCGACTTGTCCTTGGCGAATCGCACGTCCCGGTAGGGCCGGAAGATCTTTGCCGGTCCGAAGTCCGGTTCGAGATCGGTTACGAGCGCTTTCATCGGCGCGAGCACCGACTCGTCGTAGATCTTCTTGTGCGGGGTCCAGAACGCCTTGGAGTTGTCGGCTTCCAAGTCCTCGTAGAAGTCCAGCCCCGCCAGCGGAAAGCCTGTGAATCCGGTCATGCTCGCGCACCCGCCGAGCCGGTGTCACCGAAGAGACGCATACCGAGAATCTACGTGGTGAGGTCTCCGCCGAACACGGCGAACCCTACGACCAAGCCGATCACCATGCCGACGCCCGACGCGATCGCTGCCCATTTGCCGAGCGATTCACCCTTGTTGTGTCCGATGACGCCCAGGATTATCCCGGCCGGGCCGAAGAGGATCGGGCAGAACAGCACCGCGGTGACCGCGCAGACGAACCCGATGATCGAGTACACCTGACTTCCCGGCTGCCTCGGTGGTGTGCCATAGGGTTCGTAGCCCTGCTGCGGGTAGGACGGGTAGCCGTACTGCGGCTGCTGCCCGGACGCCGGATAGTTGTACACCCCGCCCGCCGGGTACTGGGGTTGTCCGGTCGGCGGATACGGCTCCTGGGCGTCGGCGGGCTGCCCGGTGGGCGGATAAGGCGATTGCCCACCTGACCCGTATGGCGTGTGGTCGTCCGGCGTGAACCGCTGCGTCGACTCGTCGGGCGGGGGCTGCGGCGCGGAGCCGGACAAGGGGTTCTCCGGCGCGGCGGGTTCGGCGCCCCAGGACTGTTGACCACTCGGGCCGTCGGCGCCCCATGGCTGGGGTTCGGCGGGCTGGCCGCTGGGTTCGGCTCCCCACTGGCCACCCAGCCGGCCCGCGTGCTGCGTGCCGCCCGGCTGCCACCATTGGTCCGCGGCCCCCGGCTCGGTCTCCGGCGGCCGCGCGGCAGCGGGGTCGTGCTCGGTAGGTTGTCCGCCAGGTGTCTGGGCCGGAGCGGCGCCGGTCAGCGGCTGGGCAGGCTCGTCACCGGAGGAGTCCCCGGTCTGCTTCGGCGACGACGGCGACTCCGACGGCCGCGGCTCGTCGTTCGTGTGCTCCGGATCCTTCGGCGTGCTCATCGCACCCTCCTCGTATCGTCCCGGTCACGCAACCTATGCCTACCACGGTGAACGCGGCGTCGTCCTCGATTGCGCCGGTGTGGCGCGTCGAGGCGGGCGGGGTCTCAGAGGTCCTCGTCGTCGACGATCTCGATAGCGGCCACCTCGGCGGACCGGTCGTCGGCCTCGTCGTCCTCGGCCCGGCCGTCGCCCGGTGTCCACTCCTGATCCAGCTCGTCGCCGATGCCGAGCCTGCCGTCGTCCTCGTCCTCGTGGTAGCGGATGCGCAGGTCGTCGGGCGGATCCTCGATGTTGCGCTGATACTCGCGGATCTCGTCCTCCTGGTCGTCATCCCCCATCTCGGTTTCCAGCGGGTCACGGTCCATACCCTCAGTATCCCCACCGATCGGCGCGGCTAACGCGCATACGACAACGGCGGCCCGGACCGAAGTCCGAGCCGCCGTTCTCGCGATGTGTTCGTTTATGCGTTGCCGTTGAAAAGGCCGGTGACCGAGCCGTTCTCGAAGACCTCGCGGATGGTTCGGGCCAGCAGCGGCGCGATGGACAGCACCGTCAGCTGCGGGAACTTCTTCTCCTCCGTCAGCGGCAGGGTGTTGGTCACCACGACCTCCTTGGCGCCGCAGCTCGCCAGGCGCTCGGCAGCGGGCGGGCTCAGCACGCCGTGGGTCGCGGCGATGACCACGTCACCGGCGCCGGCCTCCTTGAGCACCTTGACCGCGCCCGCGATGGTGCCGCCGGTGTCGATCATGTCGTCGATCAAGATGCAGGTGCGGCCCTCGACCTCACCGACCACGCGGTTGGACTTCACCTGGTTGGGCACCAGCGGGTCGCGGGTCTTGTGGATGAAGGCCAGCGGCGAGCCGCCCAGCGAGTCGGCCCACTTCTCCGCGACGCGCACGCGGCCGGAGTCGGGGGACACGACGGTGATGTGCTCGAGGCTGTAGTTGGTGCGGATGTACTCCGCCAGCTGCAACTGGGCGTGCATGTGGTCGACCGGGCCGTCGAAGAAGCCCTGGATCTGGTCGGTGTGCAGGTCGACGGTGATGATCCGGTCCGCACCCGCGGTCTTCAGCAGATCCGCCACCAGGCGGGCCGAGATGGGCTCGCGGCCGCGGTGCTTCTTGTCCTGGCGGGCGTACGGGTAGAACGGCAGCACCGCGGTGATCCGCTTGGCCGAGCCGCGCTTGAGCGCGTCGATCATGATGAGCTGTTCCATCAGCCACTGGTTCAGCGGTGCGGGGAAGCTCTGCAGGACGAAGGCGTCGGAACCGCGGACCGACTCCTCGAACCGGACGAAGATCTCGCCGTTGGCGAAGTCCCGTGCGATCTGCGGGGTGACGTGGACGTCGAGTTCCTTGGCGACCTGCTCGGCCAGCTCAGGATGAGCGCGTCCCGAGAAGAGCATCAGGTTCTTCTGGTTGTCGATCCATGACGCGGTCACTGCTGATTGCCATCCTTTTGCTCTATTGCCTGACCCGACATCTCCTTGGCCGCGATGGCTTCCGCCGCCGCGCGGGCCGCGTCCGTCCCTGGACGGTGTCGCTGCACCCAGCCGTCGATGTTCTTCTGCGGTCCACCGGACACCGCGAGAGCCCCTGGCGGAACGTTTCTGCGCAGTACAGTACCCGCCGCCGTATAGGCTCCGTCACCCACCGTCACCGGCGCGACGAACATCGTGTCGCTGCCGGTGCGCACGTGCGAGCCGACGACGGTGTGGTGCTTGCTCACGCCGTCGTAGTTGACGAAGACGCTGGACGCACCGATGTTGCTGTGCTCGCCGATGGTGGCGTCGCCCACGTAGGTCAGATGCGGGACCTTCGAATGCGCCCCGATCGAGGCGTTCTTGGTCTCCACGAAAGCGCCCAGTTTGCCCTCGTCGCCCACGACAGTGCCGGGACGCAGGTAGCTGAACGGACCGATGGTCGCCTTCGGACCGATGGTCGCGCCTTCGCCGTGGGTGCGGATCACCCGGGCGCCGTCGCCGACGACGACGTCGGTGAGCGTGCTGTCCGGGCCGACCTCGGCGTCCTCGCCGATGACCGTATTGCCGAGCAGTTGGACACCGGGCCGCAGCACCGCGTCCCTTCCGATGCGCACGCTGGCGTCCACCCACGTGGAGGCGGGATCCATGATCGTGACACCCGCGCGCATGTGGCGTTCGAGGATGTAGCGGTTGAGCGTTCGCGCCGCCGAGGCCAGCTGCACCCGGTCGTTGACGCCGGTGACCTTGGCCGCGTCGACCAGCCGCGCGCCGTGCACCGGGTGACCCGCCTCGCGGGCCAGGCGCAGCACGTCGGTCAGATACAGCTCGTGCTGGGCGTTGGCGGTGGACAGACGGCTGATCATGGTGCGCAGCACCGCGGCGTCGAACGCGTACACACCGGAGTTCACCTCGGTGATCGCGGTCTGTTCCGGGGTGGCGTCGGCGTGCTCGACGATCTCGGCCAGCTGGCCGTCCGCGTCGCGGACGATGCGGCCGTAGCCGTTCGGGTCCTCCGGCACGAAGGTCAGTACGGTGACCGCGGGGCGTTCGGCGTAGCTGCGGTGCTCGTCGAGCAGCGCGGCCAGCGTGTGACCGTCCAACAGCGGGACGTCGGCGGAGGTGACCAGTACGTCGCCGGTGAAGCCGACCGGCAGGGCGGCCAGCGCGCACTGCACCGCGTGCCCGGTGCCGAGCTGCTGCTCCTGGATCGCGGGGGCGATCTCCCGGCCCAGGTCGTCGGCCACCGCGGTCACCGCCGCGCCGACTTGTTCGCGGTCGTGCCCCACCACGGTGATGAGGTACGCGGGGTCGATCTCGTTCGCCGCATGCAGCGCGTGCGCGAGCATGCTCCGACCGGCCAGCGAATGCAGCACCTTGGGGGTCTTCGACCGCATCCGCGTCCCGGCACCGGCTGCGAGAACGACGACGGCGGTCTGCTGTGGCATGGATCTCCCTCGGCTGCCTGTCATCGTGGGGGTCGTCGTCGTACTTGGTCAGCGATGTGCGGGCCAACGATAGTCATCGTGCTCTCGAGCTCCGCCGCCAGGACTCGAACCTGAACTCTCTGAACCAAAATCAGATGTGCTGCCATTACACCACGGCGGATTGCCACACCGGCGGTTGGCGAACCCCCGCCGCTGTGCCACGGCACGGGATGAATCCTCGCATACTCGCCCGCCTCCCCGCGAATTCTTGGTGTGTTCGGTCGTGAGCCGCTTGCGCGCGTCTTCCGGCCGTACCATTCGAAGTTCTCTCGTTTCACTCCGCGGCGTCATGGCGGGTCGGAGCGGAGGGTCGACGGGGTGTATCACCGAGCTGTCTGGAACAGTGGTATCCGAACGGCGGCGTCGTGCGTCGGAGCCCTGATGCGACGCCGGCGTCTACGCACATGGGTAACTCGCCGGGCACGCCCACGACTCGGCCGGGCATGCGACCGCGGCCCGGAGGCGAACCGTCGACGCACGCACGGCCGGCGAGAACGCGGAGAGGCGGAGAATTGTCAGTGTCTTCGGGTGAGTCGCATCGAGTGCCCCGGCCGCGTATGACCGGCACCCAGCGGCGTCAGCAGCTGATCGAGATCGGGCGCGCGCTGTTCGCCGAACGCGGCTACGACGCGACCTCGATCGAGGAGATCGCGCAACGCGCCCAAGTCTCCAAACCGGTGGTGTACGAACACTTCGGCGGCAAGGAGGGATTGTACGCGGTCGTGGTCGACCGCGAGATGTCGATGCTGCTGGACATGATCACCTCCTCGCTCACCCGCAACCGATCGCGGATCCGGCTGGAACAGGTCGCACTGGCCCTGCTGACCTACATCGAGGAACGAACCGACGGATTCCGAATCCTGGTGCGTGATCAGCCCGCCGCCGCCGCGGAGGGCAGGTACTCCAGTTTGCTCAACGAGGCGACCAACCAGGTGGCGCACATCCTGGCCGGAGATTTCGCGCGCCGCGGGTTCGACACCAGCCTGTCCACCCTCTACGCGCAGGCGCTCGTCGGCCAGGTCGCCACCGCCGCGACCTGGTGGCTCGACGAACGTCAACCGTCGAAAGAGGTTGTCGCGGCGCACTTGGTGAACCTGTGCTGGAACGGGCTGAGCCATCTCGAGGCCCATCCGCGACTGAGTTCGGAATGGCGCGCGGGCGCCGGTGAGTGACGCGGATTGTTAACTAGAAAATTGCGCGGCAGCTCTGGCCGAATGCTCGAATTGGCTGCTGGGCGCGCCTCTGGTGGTACGGTTCACCCATCCTTTGGGTGCTGTTCGGGCGGTAAGTCGGTCAACTTCGGGATGTCGGTCTACTTCAGGATGGCTGGTTTTAGGATGACAGGCGGATCTGATGGCTAGGCAAGCGCGCGCGGAGATCACCCGCGATTCCGTCCTGGCAGGCGCTGCCGATGTCTTTCTGCGCTTGGGATATGCGAATGCGAGCCTGAGCGAGATCATCGCGCAGTCCAATGTCACCAAGGGCGCCTTGTACTTTCACTTCGGCTCGAAGGAAGAGCTGGCGCGCGCCGTGGTCGACCAGGGCAACGAGAGACTGACCAGTTCGTGTCAGGGGTTCTTCGATCCTCGGGTGCCCGCGCTGGAGGCGTGCATCGGCATCACCTACGTCGTCGCCGATCTATCGATGAACGATCCGATGGTCGGCGCCATGCTGAAGCTGACCCATCAGATCGGCGACTACCGTGGCGCGCAAGGCGACAACATCGCCAAGAACTGGGGCGACACCTACCGGCTGCTGGCCGAGCGGGCCATCGCCCAGGGCGACCTGATCGCCGACCTGGACGCGGAGGTCATCGGCCTGTTGTGGCAGGAGATGGCCGCGGGAGTGCACATCATCGCCGTCGGCACGGAATCCATCGATGAGATGGCGGTCCGGATGGAGCGCGCCTGGTACTTCCTGCTCCCGGCCCTCGTGCCGCCCGAAAAGCTTTCGTACTTCAGGGAATTCGCGGCAAGGCGGTTGCGGCGCTACGTGCCGTGAGCGGTGTCCGGCCGCCACTTCGTCGCGGCGTGGCCTATGTGGTCGCTGCGGCACGGCCGTAGTACCGGTCGCGTGCGGACGTCGTGATCACGCGACGCTAGTGTGGCTCGCGTCGGACCCGCTCGTCTTGCTGGAGTCGTGTATGCCCGCTTATGTCATTGTCGAGGCCGAGGTTTCGGACGAAGAAGTCGGATTGCAGTACTCGCGGTTGGCGCAGTCATCGATCCGGCAGTACGGCGGCCGTTATCTCGTCGCGAGCGTGCCCGAAGCGGTGGAAGGCGCCTGGCCCGCCGGTCGGCGCGCGGTGATCCTGGAGTTCCCCGATCTGGACCGGATCCGGGAGTGGTACGACTCGCCGGAGTATCTGAAGGCGCGCGAGGTGCGCAAGTCGGGGGTCGAGGTTCGGATGGTCTTCGCGGACGGACTCCCCGGGTAGGCCTCTGCCCGGTGGCTCGAGGTCGGTGCTCCTCGCCGGCGAGGCGGAGCGCGTCCCGACAGACCGCCGCGTTCGCGACGGGACCGGCCCGATGCCTTCCCTCGGCCGCGGACCAGAGGCGCCTGCGAACGCGCAGCGGCGCGGGCGCCGCAAAAACGAGATGCTCGCTTCACTAGACTCGGTTGGCCGCTCGAAACGTGTCGCCTGCGCTCAGGAGTTCTTGATGTCCACCCACCGCCCGCCGTTGGCGGGACTGGCCGCCGCGGCCGGTGCCGATTCCTCGCTTCGGACCGTCGCGGAGCTGATCGGCACCACGTCGGTCGAGTTGGTCGCGCCGTCGGCGGTGCGGCCGTTCGTCGCGGCGCGGGTGGCGGCCGAGCGTCCGCTGGTGGTGGTCACGGCGACCGGGCGTGAGGCCGACGATCTGACCGTGGAGCTGGAGGAGATGCTCGGCCCCACGGTCGCGCAGTTCCCGTCCTGGGAGACGCTGCCACACGAGCGGCTCTCGCCGGGCGCGGACACGGTGGGGCGCAGGCTGGAGGTGCTGCGCCGGATCGCGCATCCCGACGACTCGCATTTCCCCGCGCCGCTGCGAGTGGTGGTGACCACCGTGCGGTCGCTGATGCAGCCGATGTCGGGCGGGCTCGGCGACATCGAGCCGGTCGTGCTGCGGGTCGGCGCCGAGCTGGACTTCGACGAATTGCTGACGCGGCTGGTGGAATTCGCTTACACCCGCGTCGACATGGTGGGCAAGCGCGGCGAGTTCGCGGTGCGCGGCGGCATCCTGGACCTCTTCCCGCCCACCGCCGCCCACCCGGTGCGCGTGGAGTTCTGGGGCGACGAGGTCACCGAGCTGCGGCCGTTCGCCGTCGCCGACCAGCGCTCGCTGCCGGACGTCACGGTGGACGTGGTGGTCGCGCCGCCGTGCCGGGAGCTGCTGCTCACCCCCGAGGTGCGCGAGCGGGCCGCCGAGGTCGCCGCCGCCAACGCGGCCGACGCGGCGCTGGTGGAGATGCTGGAGAAACTGGCGCAGGGCATCCCGGTAGACGGCATGGAAGCGCTGCTGCCCGTGCTGCAACCCGGCCGATTGCGCCTGCTCACCGAGGTGCTGCCGGAGGGCACGCACGTGCTGCTGTGCGACCCGGAGAAGATTCGCACCCGCGCGGCGGACCTGGTGCGCACCGGTGAGGAATTCCTGGAGGCCTCCTGGACCGCCGCCTCCTTCGGTGGCGCCGCGCCGCTCGGCGGGCACGGACTCGACCTGGCCGCCTCGGCCTACCGGCCGCTGCCGGAGATCCACGCCAGCGCCGACCGGCAGGGCCTGCCCTGGTGGACGCTGAGCCCGCTCGCCTCCGGCGATGCGTCCGAGGTCGCACTGCGGGTGCTGCCCGGTCCGGCCGCGCGCGGCTCCGACGAATTGGTGGCGACCTTGTTCGCCTCGCTGCGCGCCCACGTCACTACCGGCGGCAGGGCCGTCGTGGTAGTCGCGGGGCACGGCACGGCCCAGCGCATTCTGGAACGGCTGGCCGATGCCGACGTGCCCGCCGTGGCGCTGGAGCAGGGTAGCGAGCCGAACGACGGCGTGGTCGGCGTGCTGTGCGGCTCGCTGCACGACGGCCTCGTGTTCGAGGACGCCGGTCTGGTGATCGTCGCCGAGTCCGACCTCACCGGCAACCGGGTCACCGCGCCGACCGAGGGCAAGCGGATGCCGGCCAAGCGCCGCAACCAGGTCGACCCGCTCGCGTTGAGCGCGGGTGACATGGTGGTGCACGATCAGCACGGCATCGGCAAATTCGTCGAGATGATCGAGCGCACCGTCGGCGGCGCCCGCCGGGAATACCTGGTGATCGAGTACGCACCGGGCAAGCGCGGCCAGCCCGGCGACCGGTTGTTCGTGCCGATGGAATCGCTCGACCAGCTCTCCCGCTACGTCGGCGGTGAGATGCCCAGCCTCTCCAAGCTCGGCGGCTCGGACTGGGCCAACACGAAACGCAAGGCGCGCAAGGCCGTTCGCGAGATCGCGGGCGAACTCGTGCAGCTGTACGCCGCCCGTCAGGCGGCGCCCGGCCACGCTTTCGGGCCGGATACGCCGTGGCAGCAGGAGATGGAGGACGCGTTCGCGTTCACCGAGACCGTGGACCAGATGACCGCCATCGCCGAAGTGAAGGCGGACATGGAGAAGCCGGTCCCGATGGACCGCGTGGTCTGCGGCGACGTGGGCTACGGCAAGACCGAGATCGCGGTGCGCGCGGCGTTCAAGGCGGTGCAGGACGGCAAGCAGGTCGTCGTGCTGGTGCCGACCACGCTGCTCGCGCAACAGCATCTGCAGACCTTCGCCGAGCGTGTCGCGGGCTTCCCGATCACCGTGAAGGGTCTTTCCCGCTTCACCGACCCGGCCGAGGCCCGCGCCGTGCTGGAGGGGATGGCCGACGGCAGCGTCGACATCGTGGTCGGCACGCACCGGCTGCTGCAGACCGGCGTCCGCTGGAAGGACCTCGGCCTCGTCGTGGTCGACGAGGAGCAGCGCTTCGGCGTCGAGCACAAGGAGCACATCAAGGCGCTGCGCACGCACGTCGACGTGCTCACCATGTCGGCGACCCCCATCCCGCGCACCCTGGAGATGAGCCTGGCCGGGATCCGCGAGATGTCGACCATCCTCACCCCGCCGGAGGAACGCCACCCGGTGCTCACCTATGTGGGCGCCTACAACGACAAGCAGGTCACCGCCGCGATCCGGCGCGAGCTGCTGCGCGACGGCCAGGTGTTCTATGTGCACAACCGCGTGTCATCGATCGACAAGGCCGCCAAGCGGATTCGCGATCTGGTCCCGGAGGCACGGGTGGCGGTCGCGCACGGTCAGATGAACGAGGACGCGCTCGAGTCCACCGTGCAGGGCTTCTGGCAGCGCGAATACGACGTGCTGGTGTGCACGACGATCATCGAGACCGGTCTGGACATCTCCAACGCGAATACGCTGATCGTGGAACGCGCCGACGCACTGGGGCTTTCGCAGCTGCATCAGTTGCGCGGCCGGGTCGGGCGCAGCCGGGAACGCGGCTACGCCTACTTCCTGTACCCGCCGGAGAAGCCGCTCACCGAGACGGCCTACGACCGGTTGGCCACCATCTCGCAGAACTCCGACCTGGGCGCGGGCATGGCGGTCGCGATGAAGGATCTGGAGATCCGCGGCGCGGGCAACGTGCTGGGCGCCGAACAGTCCGGTCACGTCGCCGGCGTCGGCTTCGATCTCTACGTCCGGTTGGTCGGCGAGGCGGTCGAGGCCTACCGCGCCGCCGCCGACGGCAAGCCGATCACCACCGAGGAGGTCAAGGAGGTGCGCATCGACCTGCCCGTCGACGCGCACATCCCGCCCGACTACATCGCCAGCGACCGGCTGCGCCTGGAGGCGTATCGCAAACTGGCCGCCGCGCAGGACGATCCGGCGCTGGCGCTGGTCGTGGACGAGCTCGTCGACCGCTACGGTCCGCTCCCGGTTGAGGTCGGGCGCTTGGTCTCGGTGGCAAAGTTGCGGCTGCTGGCCCGTGAGTACGCCATCACCGAAATAGCGGTCACCGGAACAACTTTGAAGATCTCGCCGCTGCATCTGCCCGATTCCAAGCAGATGCGCCTCAAGCGGCTCTACCCGAGCGCGGGGTACCGCGCCGCCTCCGGTGTGGTGCAGCTTCCGCTGCCGCGCGTGGAGGACAGCGTCGGCGCCGAGCGCGTGCGGGACGTCGTGCTGCTGCAGTTCGTCGCAGACTTGCTGCTGGCGTTGGACGGCAAGGCCCAAGGCGCGGTCGACCTCACCGTCGCCGCCGAGCTGGCGCCGCGATGAGCTCGGCCGATCGCGACGAGTCCGTCTTGCGGGCCGCCCGGCATCGTGCCGCCGGAGGCGCGCCGTCCGGGAGCGCGCCGAACGGCGACTCGCTGCCGCGCACGGACACGGCGGTGGTCGCGGCGGGGCTGACCGGCGCCGTCGAGGTGATGGACCGCCTGTGGCACTTCGGCGGGTGGGAGGTCACCCAGACCCACGACTCGTTGCGCCCCTATCTGCTCGAGGAGACCTACGAGCTGCTCGACGCCATCCAACACAGCGATACCGAGATGATCAAGGAAGAACTCGGCGACCTGCTGCTGCAGGTGCTCTTCCATTCCCGGATCGCCGAGGCCGCGGGGGAATTCACTGTCGACGACGTCGCCGCCGCGCTGGTCGCCAAGCTGGTCAACCGCAGCCCGCACCTGGTCGACGCCCCGATCGATCCGTCCGCGTCGGTAGCCGAGAAGATCGCCGCCCAGGAACGCGCCTGGGAGGAACGCAAATCCGCCGAGAAGTCCCGCCGCTCCTGCCTGGACGGCATCGCCATGGCCCAGCCAGCCTTGGCGCTCGCCGAGAAGATCATCTCCCGCAGCACCAGAGCCGGCCTCCCGCCCGATCTCGTTCCCGAAGCGCTCCGGGTGGTGCGCCTCGGCGGTCCGGAAAGCGCCGAAGAACATCTCCGCAAAGCGACGCTGACGTTCGCCGCCGCTATCCGTGCGGCGGAGGACGCGGCGGAAAAGGAACGCGGCGAACGCCTCCCGCTCACCGCCGAGGATTGGCGCGCCTTCTGGCCGGAGGAGACCGAGTAGAGATCACCCGGCCGACGAACCGTAGTGCAATCCGCGCGGCCGTCCGCATCAGGGACACTGAGACAATGCCGTATCCCGAGCTGAACGCACGACCGCGATGGCAATCGACCGGGAACAGCAGGTTTCCCGTCGCCGCCCACGTCGACGGCCACTGGTGGGTCTTGCGGATAAATGGTTTTCCCGACCACCCACTGTGGACACTGTTCATCGACGGCGCACCGCGTTTCGACCTCGACGACACCCCGGCCACTTGGGGCCGGCCGAGCCCTCGATCTTCACCGCCGCTCGAACCCGGTACAGCCGAACAAATCTTGGCGCCTATCCGGGACTTCACGGCGTACGGCAGTGAAGTAGGAAAACCCTGCGACGACATGGTTTGCTGCGGATGACAAACGTGCGCATGACATGCAAGCACACGCGATGTCTGTGATCAGCCAGTCCCGAGGAACGGAGGCGAGAGCGGCGGTGTCCTGCGTGAGCTGGACATCCGGGAGCTGTCCCGTATCTACGGTTTCGATGACGACAAGACGACTGCGATGGCCGGCTTGGCTCGGCAGACGGATGCGAAGTGCTGGTGGCACACATTCGACGATGTCATCCGGAGAAGCTACAACATGTAGGTCGGGCTCGAGTTCGCCGCGACGTTATTGACGATGTTCCGCCCGAATCTGGTTCCGGGAATCCTCCAGACTCCTGACTACGCCAAGGCCCTCGATCGCATCTTCTTCCCCGACGATACGGCTCAGGAACTAGACCGGCGAGTGCAGCTGCGAATCAAGCGACAGGCCGTCATCACCCGACGTACACGGCCGGTGACGCTGAAAGTGGTGTTACAGGAGTCCGCCCTGAGGACTCTGGTGGGAAGCCGAAAGACGATGGCGGCGCAGCACCGGTATATCGCGGACATGAGTACTCGCGACAATGTGGAGGTGCGCATACTTCCATTCGAAGCGGGATTTCCCGTGGGTCTGTATGTCGGGCCGTACGTGATTCTGGACTTCGGCTTCGACTCGAAAGGGGAGAAGGTCGCGCCGTCGGTTGTCTTCGTCGAAGGTTACACGGGCGACATGTACCTTGAACGAGCGCAGGATGAGCGGATCTACCGAAAAGCGTTCGTAGCCACCGAGCGCGCAGCGTTGGACCCGGTGCAAAGCAGGCACCTGCTCCTGCAGGTAGCGAGGGAGTTCGCGGTATGAAGATCGATCTATCCACGGCTGAGTGGTTCAAGAGTATGCACAGCGCCGGTGTTCAGAATGCGTCGAAGTCGCGTTCCTTGATGGCGGTGTCGGTGTCCGCGACTCGAAGAGAGGGTTCTAATGGCCGCCCGGTAGGCGGCGTCGGCCGACGGAGACGTCTGTAGCGAGGTCTTCGTAGCCGATGGCTTGGAGACGCAAGCTCCTTGCCCCCTGGAGCGGTGCGCGCGCGGTGCGAGACCAGGACGTGTTCGCTGCCGGTGTTATCTAGGCTCCCATCCGCGAAGTGATTCGAGAGTACTGACAGCGCTGAAGGTGCGGAGTGCGTCGAGGTTGCGTTCCTCGATAGCGGCGTCGCCGGCGTTCGATCGGTCGTAATCCACCACATGCACAGGCGGTAGCGGTCGGGCTCAGGTCGGCCGGTGCTGAACCGACGCCGCTCGGGTCTTCCGGAATTCGATGGTGTGCATCGCATTCCGGATGACCCGCGGCGTTGGGGAATTCGATCAGACGTTTACGCCGTAATCCCGGGCGATGCCCCCCAGGCCGGAGGCGTAGCCCTGGCCGATGGCGCGGAACTTCCATTCGTTGTTATGGCGGTACAGCTCGCCGAAGATCATGGCCGTTTCAGTCGACGCGTCCTCGGTGAGGTCGTAGCGAGCCAGTTCGACGCCGGTGCCCGCGTCGACGACGCGGATGAAGGCGTTGCGGATCTGGCCGAACGACTGGCCGCGAGCGTCGGCGTCGTGGATGGACACCGGGAAGAAGATGTTGGTGATCTCCGGCGGAGCCGCCGTGAGGTCGACGTTGATCACCTCGTCGTCGCCTTCACCCATGCCGGTGAGATTGTCGCCGGTGTGTTCGATGGATCCGTCGGGCGAACGCAGGTTGTTGTAGAAGATGAAGTGCTGATCGGAGAGCACTTTCAGATTCGGTCCGCAGGCGAGCGCACTGGCGTCGAGGTCGTAGTCGGCGCCGGTGGTGGTGCGCACGTCCCAGCCGAGTCCCACCGACACCTTGGTGAGGTTCGCCGCCTGCTTCGACAGCGAGACGTTGCCGCCTTTGGCAAGAGTGACGCTCATGATCCCCTTCCGCGCGGCACGGCCGGTGCCGCCACTTCCGTTGCCCGCAGCTGCCGGGCTGATTTCAGTTCTGGTGGTCGGCCCAGGATCGCAGGGTGTCGACCCGGCTCTCGAGCGCGCGCAGTTCGCTCTCGTCGTCGAGCACCGTGCGCTGGATGCCTTGCACGACAGCGAAGGCCGACTGGCGGTGGTCATCGATCACGTCGACGTCGATGCGGACGGCGACGTAGTCGTCGGCGTCGGGCATCCGCTCGGCGACCACGTGCGCGGTGCCACGGGCGCACATCGCCACGTTGCCGCCGCCGAGGATCAGCAGCGCCACCTCGGGATTCTCACGCAGCCGCGCCAGCGAACCGCGATCGTATTTCAGGCTCAGCAGAATTTGCCGGTCACCGGCCCGCACCGGCCAGGACACCGGGATGGCGTGCGGCGCGGGATCCGTCGTCACCAGCACGCCGATCGTCTCCAGGGGCCATTCCGGGAGCACGTCCAGCTCGGGATGATCTGTCGAGTTGTGCTGACGTTGGGCGGGGCTCGCTCCGGCTGCCATCTTCGTCACCTCATGGATCGTCGAGCGCGGCGGGCTGTGCCGCGCTTGATAGCAGTCTAAGGTGCTGTGCCACATGTGCGCTGGCGCTGTGCGCATTGTCCGGACCGCTCAGGCGACCAACAGTCCGCGCATGCCGCCGATCAGGCCGAGACGAGCGTGGAAATGTCGAGCGTGGCGGCCCATTCCCGAGCCATGTCCTCGACGCGGACCTCCGTCGACGCGTCGTGGCGCGCGTGCTCGCCGACCTGGGTGGCGCCGCAGGCGAGCAGTTTCTCGGCGATGAGCTCGCCGCCACGGTTGAACGTGTCGCCGTAGACGCTGTCACCGAGCCCGAAGACGGCGAACCGCAGGCCGCCCAGATACGGCGCGTGACGCTCCAGTGCGTCGTAGAAGGTTTCGGCGCCGGTCGGCAGGTCACCGTCGCCGTAGGTCGAGCACACCACGACGTGGAAGTCGCGCACGTCCAGATCCTCGATGTCGAAGTCCGTCATGTCGGACACCGAGACCTCGTGCGCCGCGCGCAACTCCTCGGCGATGCTGTCGGCCGCGGACTCCGCGGTGCCCATCTCGGTTCCGAAGAGGATGACGACACGCACCGACACAACCCTTTCTCGAGTGAATATGGTGAGCCTATCCTAACCACATAGCCCGGGGTGTGCTACCGGCTCGGCGGAGGAGGGGAGTCGGTGGCAGCGGAAGGGCACAGGCAGTTCAGCTGCAGCGATTGACGGAATCTCTGATGCGTTGCATCATTCGTAGAGGTGCCCGGTGTTTTCTGGGCACGATTGCCGCCGGCCGATGACTGTCCGGCTCTGCGGCTGCCGCCCGTGCTCTTCGATCGTCACCGCACGAGTGCAGCGCTTCCATCCATGACGCTTCGCGCGTCCGGCCGTGAGTGAGGTGAAAACGAAATGGTCTACCAGTCGTCTGCATACCAGGTGATCAATTCGCACCTCCGCTTCGGCACCCTTCCCCATTTCTGAATGTCACCGCGCCGGGCGCGGTCATCACTCGCCGATGTCGAGCATCGGCGGACTCATCGCTCGGCGCGGTGCCCCGAAACAGATCGGAAACCGGCGGATCGACGGATGTGGGAGGCAAGCATGGTGGACAGGGGAGCACTGGGTACGGGGGCGGTAGAAATGGTGACGCGGCTCATGGCGAGCAATCTCGCCGTGTCCGCCGCGATGATCGAGGATCTCGGCTACTTGCGCGCGGAGCTGGCGACGGCGGAGGTGCCGTTCCTGCTCGTGCGCGACAGCGAGCACCGGCTGGTGCTCGCGGCCGACGCGGCGCACCGCACGATGGTGCGCCGGGTGACCGCCGCGGCGATCGCGGCCGGGTTCGCCTGTAAAGAAATGCAGCACAACGTGTTCCGTCTCGGGCGCGACCATGATCCGGCGCATCACGTCGAGCTGCAGCTGTGGGAGTACCACGGCGACACGGTGACCTGTCCGCGACCGAACGCGCTGACCCGCTCGGTGTTCGACCTCGCCGACGTCCAGCACACGCAGGTGCGGCTGTTCGACCGGAACTGGCCCACCCTCGTCGACATGTTCGCGCCCCAGACCAGCGATGTCGGTTTCGATATCGACCTGGTGTTCTCCTGGGTGGACGGCACCGATCCCGAGTTCCGCGCACGCCGCGCCGGGATGCTCGCCCAAGTCGTGGTCGGCGAAGGCGACGACGCGGACGCCAGGGTCCGCCAGATCGACGAGTTGAAGTACGCCCTGCGGTCGGTGCGCAAGAACGCGCCGTGGATCCGCAGGATCTTCATCGCGACCGACTCCACGCCCCCGGACTGGCTGACCGCGCATCCGAAGGTGACCGTGGTGCGCGCGGTCGACCACTTCCGCGACGTCAGCGGCTTGCCGGTGTTCAACTCACATGCCGTGGAAAGCCAGCTGCAGCACATCGACGGGCTCAGTGAGCACTTCCTGTACTCCAACGACGACATGTTCTTCGCGCGGCCGGTGCGTCCGTCGATGTTCTTCACTCCGGGCGGGGTCAGCCGGTTCATCGAAGCGGACACCAGGATCGGGCCGGGGCGCAACAACGAGCGGCGCAGCGGTTACGAGAACGCCGCGCGGGTCAACCGTGCGCTGCTGGCCGAGCGCTTCGGCCATGTCATCACGCGGCATCTGGAGCACACGCCCGCGCCGCTGCGACGCAGCGTGCTCCTGGAGATGGAGGAGGAATTCGCGGCGGATTTCGCGCGCACCAGCGCGAGCCGGTTCCGGTCGGCCACCGACATCTCGGTCACCAATTCGCTGTACCACTACTACGCCTTGCTGACCGGGCGCGCGGTGCCGCAGGAGACGGCGAAGGTGCGCTACGTCGACACGACCAGCTACAGCGGATTGGCGCTGCTCGACGGGCTCGCACGCCATCGCGACGTCGATTTCTTCTGCCTCAACGACGGCAGTTTCCCCGAGGTCGCCGAGTTCGAGCGGGTGCGGATCGTCTCGGAGTTCCTGGCGGCGTACTACCCGGAACCGGCACCGTGGGAGCGGCTCAGTACACCGCCTCGTCATCCGCTTCGGGAGTCGACGCCTGGCGCCGCATGACGTGGGGGATGCGCGCGGCGGGCGGGATCACGATGCCGTCCTCCGCCAGCCGTTGCCGCGCTTCCTCCGGCGTGGCGGGCGCGCCGACGGTGCGGCCGCGCTCGATCGGCACCACCGAGTGCACCACGGTGTCCGGGTAGACGTGCACGTAGTTGAAGGCCTGCGCGCTGTCCTGGCCGCGCAGGCCGCCTCGAGCCACGCCGAGATCCTGGCTGTAGCAGGTGGACGACGCCACCGAGACCGGTACGCCGGCGAATGTCGCGCTGGTGGAGAAGTGCAGGTGTCCGGCGAGGATGGCGCGCACGTCGCTGCCGTCCAGCACGTCGGCCAGCCTGCGCTGATCCCGCAGTTCCACGGTGACGGCGAGGTCGACCACGCACGGTACCGGCGGGTGGTGCATGGCCAGGATGGTCCCGAAGGGCGCGGGCTCGGCCAGTACCGAGCGCAGCCACTCCAGCTGGTCGTCGGAGATCTCCCCGTGGTGGTATCCCGGCACCGAGGTGTCCAAGGCGATGACGCGCAGGCCGTCGATCATGTGCACCCGGTCCAGCGGGGAACTCGTGGGGTACTCGCCGAGCAGGCGCGCGCGGAGGGCGGCGCGGTCGTCATGGTTGCCGGTGACCCACACTAGGGGCGACTGCAAACTCCTGGCGAATGGCTCGACGATCGACTTGAGCTTGGTGTACGCGGCGGGCTCGCCCCGATCGGTGAGGTCGCCGGTGAACACGATCGCGGTCGGACGGATCCCGCTTGCCGCGGCCTGCTCGAGCAGTTGCCGTAACCGCAGGTCGGCGTCGACATCGCCGTACAGCGGGTCGTCGCCTGCGATGAGATGTGTGTCGCTGAAGTGAAACAACACGTGATCCGGACGCGGGTACTCCGCGACTCTGGTGATGGACACCGGACCGAATCCCTCCTGGCGGTTTGCCCGCCATTGGCTTGGCTCCGTCGCCACGATAGCGGCGGTTACGGACAGGTTTCCCGACGGTTGATGAAGACACGCTTGCGGGAAGGTGAGATTTCGGTGTCGAACGCTGGGGAAACGCGGGCGCCTGTGGGATTGGTCACTGACCGAGGGCGTCGGCGGCGCGCAGGGCGTCGGCCACCATCGCGGCATCCACGGTGAAGGGTTCGTTGTGGATCGTTTCACCCGGGGCGGTCGCCCGCTGCGCGATGGCCGACAGCGTCTCGTCGTCGGCGTCGGACAGCCCGAGTGCGGCGAGCGTGGTCGGCAGGCCGACCTCCGCGCAGAAATCGAGCACCGTGCCGATCTCGGACGCGGGCGCGCCCTCGAGCACGAGTTGGGTGACGGTGCCGAAGGCGACCTTCTCACCGTGCAGGAACGGGTGGGTCTGCGCGGCGGCGGTGAGACCGTTGTGCACGGCGTGCGCGGCGGCCAACCCTGAGGACTCGAAACCGAGCCCGGACAGCAGCGTGTTGGCCTCGACGACGCGCTCGAGCGCGGGCGTGACGACGCGGTTGCGGACGGCGTTCAGCGCGTGGGCGCCGTCGGCGAGCAGGGTGCGGTAGCAGAGTTCGGCCAATGCGGTGGCGCTGCGCGTGGAAGCGCCGCCGCGCATGTTGCGCACCTGCGCGGCGCCGCACGTGCGCGCCTCGAACCAGGTGGCCAGGGCGTCACCCATCCCCGCGATCAGCAAGCGGGCCGGAGCCTGGGCGACCACCGAGGTGTCCACCAGCACCAGCGCCGGATTCCGCCGGGCCAGCTGATACGCCTCGAACTCGCCCGCCTCGGTGTAGATCACCGACAGCGCGCTGCACGGCGCGTCGCTCGAGGCGGCGCTCGGGCAACTGATCATCGGCAGATCGAGGTCGTCGGCGACCGCGCGCGCCGCGTCGAGCACCTTGCCGCCGCCCGCGCCGAGGACGACAGTGCTGCCGGACTCCGCGACGGCGTGCGCGATCCGCGCGATCTCCGCCCTGCTGCATTCACCGCCGGACAACTGGACCGAATAGGCGATCTTCGCGTCCGTCAGCGAGCGCTCCCAGGTGTCGGCGAGCAGCCGGAAAGCGCTGGACCCGGCCACGATCAGCACCGGACCGCCGATCCCGAGCCGGGTCATCTCCGCGCCGAGCGCGGCGGTGGCATCCCGGCCCTGCACGTAATGTCCCGGCGAGGAGAACACGCTCAGCACCTGGCACCTCCCGATCCCGGGCCGCGAACGCGCGCTGTGACAGCCCGACCGAACGACCCTTCAACGCTACGCGAGGCGCGCCCTCGGGAAGTCGGCTTCGGCGATCGCCAGCGTCCTCCTACCCGACCAACGGTGGGGTAGGAGGACGCCGGCACCGGATCAGGTCGGTGTGGTGAGGGTTTCCGGGAGCAGCCGCGGCCGGTCGCGGTCCAGCTCGCCCAGCAATGCGAAGTAGCGGCGCAGCATGAGGATCGCGGTGGTGGCCAGACCCGCGGTGAGCCCCCACCAGACGCCCGCGGCGCCGAGGCCGGCCGGGTAGGCCAGCAGCAGGGCGACGGGCAGGCCGACGCCCCAGTAGCCGATCAACGAGAGCCGGAAGCCCGCGTTGGTCGCCTTGAGGCCGCGCAGCAGGCCGGTGCCGATGTTCTGGGCGGCGTCGAAGAATTGCAGCACGATGCCGATCAGCAGCAAGGTGTGCGCGATCCGTACGGTGTCGGCGTCCGAGGAATCCAGGAAGGGGCGCAGCACCACATCGGGGGCGACCACGTACACCGCGCCGGTCACCGCCGCGATCACCGCGGCGTGTCGCAGGGCGAGCCAGGCCAGCGCGCGGGCGTGCGCGTGCTCGTCGCGGGCGACCGCGTGGCTGACCAGGATCGAGGCACCGTGCGACAGGCCGATCGCCACCTGGAAGACGATGTAGATGATCTGGTAGACGACGTTGTGCGCGGCCAGCGCTGCTGGTCCGATGCTGCCCATGACCAGGGCGAGCACCGAGAACATGCCCGCCTCGGAGCCGTAGGTCAAGGCGATCGGCGTACCCAGCTTCAACTCGGCGCGCACCGTCGCCAGGCGCACCGGCAGCGGAGTCATCGGCAGCGTGCGGCCGAGTTCCTCGTCGCGCCAGACCATTGCCCAGAACACGCCGAAGGTGATCAGGAACACCAGCGAGGTCGCGACGCCGATGCCCGTGAGCCCGAGTTCGGGCAGCCCCGCCTTGCCGTGGATGAAGCCGAGCGCCAGCAGCAGGTTCAGCGCCACCGAGCCGAGCGTCACCAGCAACAGAGCCTGCGGACGCTGCATGCCGACGGTGTACTGGCGCAGGACCTGGAACCACAGGCACGGCAGCAGGCCCGGCGCGAGGGCCACCATCAGCGGACGGGCGTCGGCGAGCACTCCGGGGTCCTGTCCGAGCCACGGCAGCACCCAGCCGAGTCCGATCAGCGCCGCGCCGCCGAGGAGGCCGGCGACCGTGGCGATCGCGAAACTCGACCGCAGCAGGTCACGGATCTCCGGATCCGGTGACGTGCCGCGTTTGCCCGCGGAGCTCACCGCGGTGGCGATCTGGTTGCCGCTGCCGGTGATCAACCCGACGCACATGGTGCGGATCTGGTTGAACAGCACGATCGCCAGCCCGCCCGCGGCCACCTGCCGGACACCGAGCGTGCCCATCAGCGCGATGTTGGTGGTGGACACCGCGATCTGCGCCAGCTGGGTGAGCGCGATCGGCGTGGCGAGCGCGGTGAGCCGCCCGCCGTCGCCACGGAAGCTCGAAATGATCACCGGTCCTCCTTCGCAACCGACGGGAGCGTCCCGCGCGGGCGCGGCGTCGCGCCGTACGACCGATCGGAGTTCACCGCGCCTCCACCAGAGTCTGGCGCGCGGCGGGCGTGTAGCGCCGCAGCATGTCCGCGACCGAGCGTTCGGCATCGGCGTCGAGCAGGTCGCGCTCGTTCATCCACTCGTCGTCGAACACCGTGTCCAGGTACTTCTCCCCGCCGTCGCACACGATGGTGACCACGGTGGAGCCGGGCGGGAACTCCTCGAGCCGGGTGAGCGCGGCGTGCACCGAGCCGCCCGCCGACCCGCCGATCATCAGGCCAAGTTCGGCCGCCACCGCGCGGACGGTCGCGAACGCCGCCACGTCGGAGACCTTCACGCCCTCGTCGAGTAGTGAATAGTCGACGGCGGTGCCGATGGTCGCGCCCGGCGGGGTACCGGTGCCCGACTGCCAGTACGGGCCGCCCGGCCCGCCGAAGGCGATGGAACCGACCGGCTCGACGCCGATCACGTGGGGTGTGCAGCCCAGCTGGCGCAGCCGGGTCGCGGTGCCGAACAGCGAACCGCCGGTACCCACCGCCGACAGCAGGATGTCCACCCTCTCGACTTCTTCGAGCAACTCCTCGGCCACCGCGTAGTAGCCCACGGCGTTGGCGTCGTTGTTGTGCTGCTCGGTGAAGAACGCGTCGTCACGCTCGGCCGCCATCGCCTCGGCAAGGTCCTCCCGTGCCGAGGTGGCCAGGTTGTCGTCGCCCTCGTCGGCGACATACACCAGTTCCGCACCCATTGCCCGCATCGCGCGCAGTTTGTCCTTACATGCGTGATGGTCGACTACCGCGGTGAAGCGATACCCACGTTCGGCGGCAACTACCGCGAGGCCGAGCCCGGTGTTTCCGGACGTGGATTCGATGATATGTCCGCCACTGCGCAGCAAACCGCGGCGCTCGGCGTCGAGCACCATCTCGCGCGCCATCCTGATCTTGGCCGCACCGGTCGGGTTGAACTGCTCGAGCTTGAGCAGTAAGCGGGTGCCCGTCGCGGTGGCCGCGAGCTCGAACAGCGGCGTGCGGCCGATCAGATCCGTCACGCGCGTGACGAGCGGCATTGATCTCTCCTGGTTCGTATCGGGGGATGTCGAGTCAGCTACCGTCGCGGGTCCAGCGGAAACGCTCGCCGGGTGCGTCGTGCAGCACGACTTTCGGTGGGATGGGGAGTTCGTGAAAGGCGGATTCGTTCGAATCCATCTGGTAGCCGGCGGTATTCGGGTAGATCAGCAGATCGCCGATCTCGGCGGGGCGGGGTAGCGGCACCCGGCGCCAGCTGAGCATGTCGGAGTCCAGACAGGTGGCGGCGCCGACGCTGGTCGGCGTCACGGCGCCCGGCCGCGCGGGCCACAGCACCGGATCGGGCAGGTACTCGCTGTCGAACCACTGCTCCGAGAGACTGAGACTGGTGCCGTCGACGGTGAGCAGCCGGTAGGGCCGGCCGTGCGCGTGCCTGGTCTTGCTGCCCTGCACGCGGAAGACGGTGCAGCCCGCGTGCGCCAGCAGCGCGCGTCCCGGTTCGATCGCCAGGCGCAGGGCGTTGTCGCGCAGCCGTCCGGCGAGATCTTCGTGCGCGAGGATCTGCGCGAGCATGGCCGCACCGGGTACCGGAAAGTGGTACGGGTAGTACGAGTCGAAGGACTTCCCGGAGTGGAACCACTGCCTGCCCACCCGTTCGGCGAACTCCAGCGCGGCCTCGGCCGGAACGTAGTCGACGCCGAAACCTCCGCCGATCGACACGGTGGTGGCCGGATGCCCGAGTGTGCGGGCGTGCAGGCAGCGGGCGATCAGCTCGCCCGCCAGTTCCGCGCGCGCCACCGCGTCGTAGCCGGACAGGTGGAAACTGAAGCCCTCCAGCCGGATCGAGTCGCGGCTGCCGCACACCGCCAGCGCGTCGTCGATTTCGCCGGATGTCATGCCGAACCGGCTGGCCGAGGCCGCGGGCAGCACTCGGATCAGCACGCGCGCGGGCGCCGCGGAGGAGGCCAGTGCGGCGAGCCGGTCGAGCTCGGCGGGATCGTCCACGGCGATCAGCGAACCGTGCCGGGCGGCCAGCCAGAGCAAATCGTCGGCCTTGGCCGGTCCGGTCACCATGAGCTCGTCACCGCGGACGCCCTGGGCCAGCGCGGCGGTCAGTTCGCCGACGCTGGCGACGTCCACGCCCACGCCGTGTTCCGCGCACGCCCGTGCGATGCACGCGGCCTTGTTCGCCTTCTTTCCGTAGTAGATCGCGCCGTGCACCCCGGCGTGCGTGAAAGCTGCATGGAACGCCTGGATGTTGTGTGCCACCCGCGCCGGATACATCACATGGAACGGGCCGCCCATCGCGAAAGCCAGGTCACCGAGCAGATCCGGATCGGTGAGCAGTCGGCGCTCCCACGGATCGAGATGCGCGGGCATCGGCGCCGCGCTGATCGAATCGTGCGCGTCCGCATCCGATCCCGGTTCCACGACGGTACCCGTGTGTTCTAGGCCCACCGTGCACCTCCGTGCGCTAGTCCCACAGCGGCACCTCCGTGCCCCGGCCTTCCGCGATCGCCCGCTCGGCCAGCGCGTGGGCCACCGCGATGTCGGTCAGCACCAGGCCGCTGTTGTAGACGAAGACTCGCTCGTCGTCCGAGCGCCGCGCGACCGCCCGACGACTCAGGATCTGCGGCAGTTCGGCGTCGACCGGACGCAGCGTGCCGTCGGGGCCCGCCATGTCGGTGCCGGTCAGCGCCATCTGCTCGGCGCTGGTCGCGATCACCCGGTCGGCATCGCTCAGCGTGGACGGCGCGAGTCCGTAACCGACCAGCACGGCCACCGAACCCGGTGCCAGATCCTCGGATTCGAGCGCGACCTCGGTGGCGGGACCCGCGGTTGCCAGCACGACATCGGCGGTCGCCGCCGCCGCGCGGGGATCGGTCACGGTCTCGAGCAGCGCGTGCGGATGGTGCTCGGCGAGCCCGCGGTGCACGGCCGCCAGCCCCTCGGGGTGCGTCCCGTAGACCATCAGTTTGCGCAGCTGCGGATTCGCGGCGAGCAGATGCGGAAGGGCGTTGCGGCCCTGGGTTCCGGTGCCGATCAGCAGCACGCTCTCCGCGCCGCGCCGGATGGTCTCGCGCACCAGCAGGGCCGACACCGCGGGCGTGCGCAGCGCGCCGACACGCGCGCAGTCCATCATCGCGATCGGCGCGCCGGTGCTGTCGTCGTAGAGCGTGATGGTCGTGTAGTACCGCTTCGTGCTGCGATCGTGGCCGGGGTCGAACTTGTAGGAGGTCTTCATCGCGACCACGCGCCTGCGGCCGTCGCGGCCGAGCATGGCGTAGGCGACCGACCAGCCGTCCGGGTTCGCGACGCTGAGCTTGCGCGGGTTGTCCGAATCACCGGCGGCGAACGCCAGATACGCCTCTTCCACCGCGCGCACCACCGCGGCCGGCGTGATCGGCACGTCGGCGAGGTCGCTGCGGCTCAACACCCGCAGGGGTGTGCTTCGGTCACGCGTGCTCAAAGGGTCCTCGATCATGTCGTACCGCATCCCGCTCATCAGTGCCGCTCTCGACCGGCGAAGTGAGCGCCGCTCGGAACGGGGCTACGATTTGTTGCCCGTAGCCATTCTCATCCGCTTCCCCGGTCCGCCGCCGTCGTTCCGGAAGCCGGATGTTCACTCGCTTGAGCCACCGGTCGGTGCCGTCGTACCGTGCGGTGAACGGCACCCGGCCGTGCACGGCCACGTCGTTGTCCACCAGCAACAGCTCGCCGGGCTCGAGCGCGGCGGTCACGCAGACGCGTTCGAGTTCCGCGGTGAGCTGCTCGTAGGCAGCGCGGAATTCGGGATCGGCTTCCGCGAGCGGGGTGTACGCGGGGTCGTAACGCAGCGTCTGCTGGTCGGGTCCGCCCGCGCTCCATAGCGTCGGAATCGGCGCTGCGCAATACATTTCGTGGCCGTCACCGTAGGAGACGTCCGGCAGGATCGGCAGCGTGGGCGTGCTGAGCACGGCACGCTGCTCGGTGGACAGTTCGATCCGGCGCACCGACGAGACGGTGGTGCCGACCAGGTCCGGATTGCGCAGGCAGCCGAGCATCAGCAGGTGCGCGCGCCGCGGATGGAAGGCGTCCTCGGTGTGCGGGCTCAGCAGTACTCTGCTGCTGGCGCCGGACTGTTCGTGCTCGTGACCGGCCGCGGGGACGATGTTGTTGACCAACCGCCCGTCCTGCTGTCCCTGCCAGCCGAACGGCTCGCCCGCGCTGCGCGCGAGCAGCAGCATGACCAGGTCGAGTTCGAACGAGTGTGCGCGCAGCGCCGGATCACCGCTCCAGCGCGCCGCCTCGCGCCAGCTCGGCGGCGTCGGCCCGAGTTCGTTGTCCGACAGCGGAAGACGGCCGACGATGGCGGCTCCCGCCGCTGTGGCGGGCGGCCGCACGGCGTGACGCAGCTCGGCCGGGAGCTGCGCGGCGCCGGCATCGATCCGTTCGATCAGCGCCGGGTCTGCGAGCGTGCGCGCGGCGGCGGCCGGATCGGTGAGGGCGAGGTCGAGTGTGGCGGAGATCTCTCTGGCGAGTTCGCGCACCGCCCGGCCCGCCTCAGCGGAAAACTCGCGTCGTTCGAGATCTTGTTGGTGAAGCGTCTTACGTTCGGAGAGAACGCTTTCCACCGGAGGTCCCTTCTTCGCATCGGTTCGAAAAGCAGGGTGAACGATTAGTATGCGAAGGTAGCCCTTCCCATGGAGTGAAGCAAGGCTTACCTAAGCGCGTCGGCGAAAAAATAGCCGAATCGCATAACTTGGGTTGCGACTCGGGTGGTCGTCTACGGGTGCGCCGGGGCTTGTTTCGATGAGTTTGCGGGCGGTACGCCCCAGTGCTGCCGTTTTGGTGCCGCTACCGGCGAGTCGCGCAACCCATTAGGCTAGCCTGTCCTGATCAATACACTGAGTGCGGGTACCGCCGTGGGTTCGGTTCAGGAAGAGGGCAGCGCAATGGTTTTGAATCGACGGCAACTGCTGGGGTCTGGTCTCGGCGTCGGGGCGCTACTGCTGGTAGCCGCATGTTTCGACGGCACGAACTCCTCCGGGCCCGCGCGGCGCGGCGGCACGCTGCGCGTCGGCGCGCTCGGCACCGCGGCCCGCATCGAACGCGATCCGCACGCCAACCTCAGCAACGACAGCGACTTCCTGGTCACCTCGCTGGTCTACGACGCCCTCACTGTGCCGGGCGGAAACCCGAATGTCGCTGCGCGCCTGGCCACGCGCTGGGAGCCGGACGCCGATCGGCGGCGGTGGAGCTTCACGCTGGCCGAGAACGCGACATTCCACGACGGGTCTCCGGTGACGTCCGAGGACGTCGTGTGGTCGCTGCGCAGACTGCGCACGGTCGGCGGCGCCTCGAAGATGCCGGTGGCCGTGGAGGACATCACCGCAGACGGGCCGAACCGGGTGATCCTCACGGTGCCCGCGCCGAATACCCAACTGCCGCTACTGGTCCGGTTGATGACCTTCACGGTCAAGAAGGACACCACGGACTTCACCGAGGCGATCGGCAGCGGACCGTTCCGGTTGGAGTCCTACCACGGCGGCAACGCCCGGCTGGTGCGCAACGACCGGTGGCACGGCACACCGCCGCTGCTGGACGCGATCGAGGTCACCATGTTCGAAAGCGTCACCGCGCTGGGCAACGCGGTGCTCGGCGGGCAGATCGACTTCGCCTCCAACGTCGGCGCCATCGCCGGACGCACCGCCGAGGGACGCGGCGACCTGACGGTCGTTCGCCGCCCGAACGACACGATGCTCGGCGTGGCCATGCGAACCTCCGACGGTCCGTTCTCCGACGCGCGGGTACGCACCGCGCTGCGGCTGGGCGTCGACCGCAAAGCCCTGGTGAACCAGGTGCATTCGGGCTACGGGTCGGTGGCCAACGACATCCTCGGCACCGGCGACCCGCTCTACGACACCTCCATCGCCCAGCGCACCCGCGACGTGGACCGCGCGAAGGCGCTGCTGCGCGAAGCGAATTTCGACACCGGCCGCAGCTATCCGCTCGTCACCAAGGCGGAGGCCCCCGGCGAGGTCGAGTCGGCGAAGGTCATCGCCACCCAGCTCGCCGACATCGGCGTCCGGCTCGAGGTGGTCACCCAGGAGCCCAACGCCTTCTACGACCAGACCTGGCTGAAGGCGCCGCTGTACACGGTCTCCTGGGGCACCAACGACTCCACGCTCTTCTTCGCCAGCAATCTGCTCTCCAGCGGCTCCAACCGCAACGAAACGGCCTTCAAGGACGCGGCTTTCGACGCCGCCACCGCCAAGGCTTCCGCCGCGCGCAGCGATTCGGAGTACCAGCAGGCCGCCCAGGAAGTGCAGCGCATCCAGTACGAGCGTGGCGGCTACCTGGTCTGGGGTATGGCCGACGGCATCGATATCGCCTCCTCCCGGGTGCGCGAACTGCCCACCCTCGGCGGGTTCGCCCGGGTTCAGTTGGAAAGGGCTTGGCTGGCCGAGTGATCTCCTTCGCGCGACTCCTCTTGCGGCGCGTCATCCTGCTGGTGACGCTGCTGGCGTGCGTCTTCGTGGCGGTGGATCTGCTGCCGGGGAATACCGCCCGTGCCGTCCTCGGCCGGGAGGCCACGCCGGAGCAGATCGCGGCCAAAGAACACGAACTCGGCCTGGACCGCCCGCTGGCGATGCGGTTCCGGGACTGGATATCGGGTGTGGCGACCGGTGATTTCGGGCGTACCGCGCGCGGGCGGTCGGTCAACGACCTGCTCGTCGACAAGTTCCCGCCGACGCTGCTGCTCGGCGGACTCGCCCTGGCGCTGACCGTGCTCGCCTCCCTCGCGCTGGGCGCGTGGTGGGCGACCCGCCCGGGCAGTGCGGCGGCACGCGTATTGCAGCCGGTGACGACCACGGCGGTGGCGGTCCCGGAGTTCGTGATCTCGACGGTGCTGATCCTGATCTTCGCGCTGGCGCTCGGCTGGCTGCCCGCCGTCACCATCACCGACCGGTCCGGATTCCCGGCCGGGCCGCAAATGCTGGTGCTGCCGGTGCTCGCGCTCGCGTTGCCGCAGATCGGGTGGAACACCAGGGTGGTGCGCGCCGCCCTTTCCGACGCGGCGCTCGCGCCGCACGTGGAAAGCGCGGTGCTGGACGGACTTTCGACGCGGGTCGTGCTCACTCGGCACGTGCTGCCCTTCGCGTTGCCGACGATCGTCGCCAGCTTCGCCACCACGGTGGGGATGGTGCTCGGCGGCGCCCTGGTGGTGGAGACCATCTTCAACTACCCCGGTCTCGGTGCGGTCCTGGCCGGTTCGGTGGCCGACCGCGACACCTCGGTGGTCGCCGCGGTGGTCGCGCTGTCCGGAGTGGTGATCATGGTCATGCTGGCCGCCGCCGACGGCATCCGTACCTGGTCGTTGCGGGGGCGGCGATGACCGTTTCCAGGGCGGTGCGCAGAACAAGGGCGACAGGCGCAGAGCGTCGGCGGGCGAAGCGCGGGCTGGGCCTGCTGACCGTCGCGCCCGCGCTGGTGGTCACCATGCTGTCGGTGCTCGGGCCGACACTGGCACCGCACGCCGCGCAGGAGGCGGTCGGCATACCGTTCGGTGATCCCGGCGACGGCGCGGTGCTCGGCACCGACCGGCTCGGCCGGGATGTGCTCAGCCAAGTGCTCTACGGCGGTTGGGGATTGCTGTTGCTGTCGGCTGTCATCGCGGTGGCGGTCACCGGTCTGTCGTGTGTGCTCGGCGCGGTCGCCGCCCTGCGTCCGCGCATCGGCGCGATGATCGAGCTGGGCACCGACTTGTTCATCCTGATCCCGGCGGTGCTGGGCATCCTGCTGGTACTGACTTCCTGGCCGGACGCGGGCAGCGTCGGACTCATCGTGGTGGCGCTGCTGTTCGGCGTGCCGTACTGCGCACGGATCTTCGCGGCGGCGGCCGCGGGGGTCGCGGCGTCCGGGTTCGTGGAGAGCGCGCTGGCCGCGGGCGAGCCGCTGCGGCATCTGGTCTTCCGGGAGGTGATCCCGAACATGCGCGAAGTCCTGACCACCCAGCTCGGGCTGCGTTTCGTGGCCGCGGTCTACCTCGTGAGCACGGCGTCCTTCCTGCAACTGCCCACCACGCTCGGTGCGAGCAACTGGGCGGTCATGGTGCGCGAGAACGCCTCCGGCATGCTGCTCAATCCCTGGGCCGTGCTGGCCCCGAGTCTTGCGATCGCGATCGTCGCGGTGAGTGTGAACCTGGCGGTGACGGCGTTCGGACGAGGGGTGCGGGAATGAACGACGACATTCCGGTGCACGACCTCGTCGCGGTCGAGAACCTGACCGTGCTCGCCGCGGACGGGCGGGAACTGGCCGGTCCCGCGACCTTCCGGATACCGGCGGGCACGGTCACCGCGCTCACCGGTCCGTCCGGGTCCGGCAAGACCACGGTGATGCGCGCACTGCTCGGCCAACTGCCTTCCACCGCGGCGCGAACGACCGGTTCGGCGTCGGTCGCCGGGCACGACGTGTTCGCGCTGAATCGCGACGCGCTGCGTCGTTTCCGGCGCAGGCACATCGCCTACGTGGGACAGGATCCGGGATCGGCGCTGAACCCACTGCTGCGCGTGCGCGCCCTGTTGCGCGAAGTGGCTCCGGACGCGTCCAAGTCCACCCTCACCGATACGCTGGCGCTGGTCGGCCTGTCGCCGGACTACCTGCACCGCCGCCCCGGGGAACTCTCCGGCGGTCAGCAGCGCCGCGTCGCCCTCGCCAGGGCGCTGATCCGCCGGACCGGCGTGCTGGTGCTCGACGAGCCGCTCGCCGGGCTGCACGGCGCCCTGCGCACCGACATCGCCGGACAACTCGCCGCACTGGCTCGGGAGCGGTCTGCGGCGATCCTGCTGTCCGGGCACGACACCGCCCTCGTGCACTCGATCGCCGACGACGTCGTCGAACTCGGGGACGGTCGCCCGGCGTCATCGCCGATCGGTCCGGGCTCGGCGTCACGAACCGCCGTCTCCGCAGCGGTTTCCGATGCCGAATCAGGGCCGCGTGCGTCCGCGGCGGTTCGCGACGAGCCGAACGGCCGCGAGCGTTCACCTGCTACCGCGACGGACGATCGAGATGTCCTGCGCGCACGGGGAATCACCGCGTCCATCGACGGCCATCAGGTGCTTGCCGATATCGACCTCGCGCTCGGCGCGGGTTCGGCGCTCGCGGTGGTGGGCGCGTCGGGCGCGGGCAAGACCACGCTGGCGCGCGTCATCGCGGGTCTGCACGATCGCGCGAGCGGGTCGCTCACCCTGCGCGGCGAGCCGGTCACGGTCGGGCGGGGACGGCGTATCCGCTACGGCGCGGGCGGCATTCAGCTGGTCACCCAGAACCCCAGATCCGCGCTCAACCCGCGCCGCACGGTCGCGCAAACGCTGGGCCGCCCGCTACGGCGAATCGGCCGCGTCCCGCGCCGCGATCTCGCGCGGCGGATCACCGAGTTCCTCGCCGCGGTGGAGCTGTCCGCCGACCTGGCCGCCCGCTACCCGCACGAGCTGTCCGGCGGCCAACGCCAACGGGTGGCGCTGGCCCGTGCGTTGGCCGCCGACCCCGCCGTGCTCCTGTGCGACGAGATCACCTCGGCCCTCGATCACGCCACCGCGGCAGCGATCATGGCACTTCTGGACCGGATCCGGGCCGAGCACGACACCGCCCTGCTGATCATCACCCACGACATGGCGTTGGTCGCCGAATATTGCCCGAGGCTGCTCGTCCTCGATCACGGACGCATCGTCGAATCCGGCCACACCGGAACCGTTCTCGCCGCACCCGCGCACAACGCGACCAGTGAGCTGCTGGTCTGACCCGGGCCCCGCCGCCGCGGGGACAGTCATGCGCGCACCCGACACGCAGTGGACTCGATCACCCGCTTGCCGTGGGCACTCGCCGTCATCTGGATCATGGAAGGGGTGTTGCGAAAGACCGGCGCCTGCGCCGCCGTCGTGGTGATCCTCGGGCTCGCCGGTTGCGGGATCGACCGCACCCCCATCCCGGAGGGCATTCCGCCCGGCCCGGGCACCCCGCTGCCCGTGATCGACCTGGACGCTCCCGGACGCACGGCCGTCCAATTGCGTGGTTGGTCCGACGAACAGGCCGATCGGCTGGGTATCCCGTCGATCGCGCTGGAGGCCTACGGCTACGCGGCCGCCGTGATGACCCGGGCCCGTCCCGGCTGCGGCATCGCGTGGACCACGCTCGCGGGCATCGCGAGCGTGGAGAGCAAGCACGGCACCCATCGCGGTTCGGAGGTCGGCGACGACGGCTCGGTCCGCCCGCCGATCATCGGCATCCCGCTGGACGGCGCACCGGGCGTCGCGCGGATCGCCGACAGCGACGGCGGCGCGCTCGACGGCGATCCGGTGCACGACCGCGCCGTCGGTCCGCTGCAATTCATCCCGGAGACCTGGAAGCGCTGGGGCGTGGACGCCAACGGAGACGGCGTCGCCGATCCGCAGAACATCGACGACGCCGCGCTCACCGCGGCCCGGTACCTGTGCGCGAGCGGCGGCGACCTCACCTCCGAGCACGGCTGGCAGCGGGCGTTGCTCACCTACAACCAGTCGCGCAGCTACCTGCTGACCGTGCGTGACCGGGCCGCCAGCTACAGCGTCGGCCGCCGGGTGTGATCCGCCGGTCCCCGGAGTGCCGGTTACCCGCGGCGCGGCCGGGACGATAGGCTCGCAGCGCACGGCCCATCCCGTGAGACCTACCGTGTCAGCAGCCGAAGGAGTGTCGTTTTCGTGGCCATCATCGAACAGGTCGGAGCTCGCGAGATCCTGGATTCCCGCGGTAACCCCACCGTCGAGGTCGAGATCGCTCTCGACGACGGCACCCTGACCCGGGCGGCCGTGCCCTCCGGCGCGTCCACCGGCGAGCACGAGGCCGTCGAACTGCGCGATGGCGGCGAGCGCTACGGCGGCAAGGGCGTGCGCAAGGCGGTCGAGGGCGTGCTCGACGAGATCGCGCCCGCCGTGATCGGCTTGGACGCCGTGGAGCAGCGCACCGTCGATCAGGTTCTGCTCGACCTGGACGGCACCCAGGACAAGTCCCGCCTCGGCGCCAACGCGCTGCTCGGCGTTTCGCTGGCCGTGGCCCGCGCCGCCGCCGAGTCCTCGGGCCTGGAGCTGTTCCGCTACCTCGGTGGTCCGAACGCCCACGTGCTGCCCGTGCCGATGATGAACATCCTCAACGGCGGCGCGCACGCCGACACCGGCGTCGACGTCCAGGAATTCATGGTCGCCCCGATCGGCGCGGCGACCTTCAAGGAGTCGCTGCGCTGGGGCGCGGAGGTCTACCACGCGCTGAAGGCGGTGCTGAAGGCCAAGAGTCTGGCCACCGGCCTCGGTGACGAGGGCGGTTTCGCGCCCGACGTGGCGAGCACCAAGGCCGCGCTCGACCTGATCAGCGAGGCCATCGCCAAGACCGGCCTGAAGCTGGGCAGCGACGTCGCGCTCGCGCTCGATGTCGCGGCCACCGAGTTCTACACCTCGGGCAGCGGCTACAAGTTCGAGGGCGCCGTGCGCTCGGCCGAGGAGATGGCGCAGTTCTACGGCGAGCTGATCAACGCCTACCCGCTGGTGTCCATCGAGGACCCGCTGTCGGAGGACGACTGGGACGGCTGGGTCACCCTGACCGACCAGATCGGCGACAAGATCCAGCTCGTCGGCGACGACCTGTTCGTCACCAACCCGGAGCGCCTGGAAGAGGGCATCGCCAAGGGCGCGGCCAACGCGCTGCTGGTAAAGGTGAACCAGATCGGCACGCTCACCGAGACCCTGGACGCGGTGGAGCTGGCGCACCGCAACGGCTACAAGACGATGATGTCGCATCGGTCCGGCGAGACCGAGGACACCACCATCGCCGACTTGGCCGTCGCGGTCGGCAGCGGCCAGATCAAGACCGGCGCCCCGGCTCGCAGCGAGCGTGTCGCCAAGTACAACCAGCTGCTGCGCATCGAGGACGCGCTCGGCGACTCGGCGCGTTACGCCGGCGACGTGGCGTTCCCCCGCTTCGCGTTCGAAGGCTGACCCACGGTGCGAGCGGCGTGCCCCGCGGAGGTAGCCTGCGTGACCACGCAGGGCGCCGGGAGCGCCGCGAAGTAGAGACCGAGGCGTGAGATGACGGAGCGACGTGCGCGTGGGACCAGTCCGGCCGGACGCGGGGACCGCCGCACGTCGCGTGCCGCCAGATCACGTCCGGCCGACTCCGCGGCCAAGCGCGGCCGCAGGAGATCGGAGACCGCCCAGAAGCCGAAATGGCGCAGGAGCGCGTCGCGTTCGGCCGCCGAGCAGCACGACCACACTTTCCTCGGGCTCTCCACCGGCAAGGCGGTGATCCTCGCGATGGTGGTGTGCGGGCTCGCGCTCACCCTCGCCGTGCCGATGCGCACGTACTTCACCCAGCGCGCGGAGGCCGCGCAGCTGGCGCAGCAGCGCGAGGAACTGGAGGCGGATCTGGCCCGGTTGCGGGATCGCCGGGCCCAGCAACAGGATCCGGCCTACATCCGCACCGAGGCGCGGGACCGTCTTCGCTTGGTAATGCCCGGTGAGACCCCGTACATCGTGCAGGTGCCCGGCATCGAGGCGCCCGCCCCGCCGCCCGCGCCCACCAGAGCCAGGGAACCCGATCCCTGGTACACCGAATTGTGGCGCAGCATCTCCGAGCCGGGGCCTTCGCCTGCCGCCGCTCCGCCATCACAAGCACCGGAAGGACTGGAAGGACCCAGGTGAGCGCACCGAACGACCAGGATCTCGCGATCATCGCCGAGCAGTTGGGCCGTGCGCCGCGCGGCGTGCTCGCCGTCGCTTACCGCACCCCGGACGGGATCCCGGCCGTTGTGAAGACCGCGCCCCGGCTGCCGGACGGCACTCCCTTCCCCACCCTCTACTACCTGACCGATCCCCGGCTCACCGCGGAAGCGAGCAGGCAGGAATCCGCCGGTGTGATGCGTGAGATGACCGAGCGGCTCGGCGCCGACCCGGAGCTGGCCGCCGCCTATCGCGCCGCGCATGAGAGCTATCTGGCCGAACGGGACGAGATCGAATCGCTCGGCACGGATTTCACCGGCGGCGGGATGCCCGAGCGGGTCAAATGCCTGCATGTCCTGATCGCCCACGCACTGGCCAAGGGGCCGGGAGTGAACCCGCTCGGTGACGAGGCCGTGGCGCTGGCCGCCGAGCACGGCCTGCGCGGCACCGCGATCCCCGCCGACTGGCCTGCGTACCCGCCGAACGGCCCCGAGAGACTGGAGCACAGCGATGAGTGACCGGGTTGCCGCCGTGGATTGCGGCACGAACTCCATCCGACTGCTGATCGCCGACGTGCTCGGCGACGGCCGCCTGGCCGACGTGCATCGCGAGATGCGGATCGTCCGTCTCGGTCAGGGGGTCGACGCGACGGGCTCGCTCGCGCCGGAGGCGATCGAACGCACCCGTGCCGCGCTGGCCGACTACGCCGCGCTGATGCGCGAGGCGGGCGTCTCCGGGGTGCGGATGGTGGCCACGTCCGCCACCCGGGACGCCGTCAACCGGGAGGACTTCTTCGCCATGGCCCGCGCCGAACTCGGCACCGTGGTCGCGGGCGCCGAAGCCGAGGTGATCACCGGTGACGAGGAGGCGCGGCTGTCGTTCGGCGGCGCTATCGGCGAACTGTCCGAGGCCGCGGGTCCCTTCGTCGTGGTGGACCTCGGCGGCGGATCGACCGAGCTGGTGTTCGGCGACAGCGCTGGTGTGCGCGCCGCGTTCTCCGCGGACATCGGCTGCGTCCGGATCACCGAGCGGTGCCTGGCGGGCAACCCGCCGACCGCCGATCAGATCGCGGCCGCGCGCGCCTTCGCCACCCAACGGTTGACCGAGGCGTTCACTCACGTCCCGGTGGAGGGGGCGCACACCTGGGTCGGCGTGGCGGGCACGATGACCACCCTGGCCGCGGTAGCGCTCGATCTCCCCCAGTACGACTCGGAGCGGGTGCATCTCACCCGGCTGACCATGGACCAGGTGCACGAGGTCTGCGACCGCCTGATCGCCATGGACCACGATCAGCGCGCCGCGCTCGGCCCGATGCATCCGGGCCGGGTCGACGTGATCGGCGGCGGTGCGGTCATCACCGAAGTGCTCGCCGAGGAACTGTCTCGGCGCGCGGGCATTTCCGAGCTGGTCGTCAGCGAGCACGACATCCTCGACGGCATCGCCCTGTCCATCGCCTGACCGGCCGGGCCGCGTCCGGTCAGCTCCGCGTGGCGTTTCCGTCGAACTTGATCTCGGCGTGCGTCTCGGCGGCGGCGCGAACCGCCGTGCCGGTGTGCGCGGCCCGGCGTGCCTTGCCGACCGCTATATCGGCGAGCCGGGAGAGCGACTCCTTGTTCCGCGGCACCAGAAGGACCTCTTGCAGCACGTTGGGCATCAACGTGCCCAGCCCCCGTTTCGCGTGCTCGTACATCCGGATCTCGGTTTCGCCGGGCACGGTCTCGACGAGTTCCAGACGGATCCACGCCGAGCCGAGGGGCGAGAACTTGGCCTCGAGTTCGAGCATGTGCGGCGGGTCCACCGAGACGACCTGCGTGGTGTCCTCCGCGGTGAACGGCCAGACTCCCACGCTGTAGCGGAGCTCGGAACCGGCGGCGGGCCATTCGTCGTCGACGTTTCGGATGTGCGTGGCGCCGACCACCCAGGCACAGAACAGCCAGCCGTCGGATAGGACGGCGAAAACCTGTTCCGGGGTCGTCGGCACGGTGATTTCCACGTGAACCATCAGCTCAGCGCTTTCTGGGTGCGGGCCGGGGCGGGTTTGCCTTGCGCTTGCGGGTTGCCCGATGCGGCGGTGGGCAAACCCTTCGGCGCGCCCGGGTTTCTCCTCTCGCCTGAACAGAACACACGAATCCTCCTCCGCACCGGCCGAGGTGCGATCTTCGTCGCATGATCGAAGCGACGACCTCGCGAGAATCAGTGCGGACACCGACCGTGTTCGGCCACCCGATCGGGCTGGCCAACCTGTTCGGCGTCGAACTCTGGGAGCGGTTCTCGTTCTACGGGATGGTCACCATCCTCGGGTACTACCTGTACTACTCGGCCACCGACGGCGGTCTGGACTTGGCCAAGGACACCGCCGTCGGCATCGTCGGCGCCTACGGCGGCCTGGTCTACCTGTCCACCGTGCTGGGCGGCTGGATCGCCGATCGGTTGCTCGGGATGGAACGCACCCTCTTCTACGGCGGCGTGGTCGTCATGGCCGGGCACATCGCCCTGGCCGTGCTGCCCGGCCTGTCCGGCGTCGGGGCGGGGCTGGCGCTGGTCGCGCTCGGCAGCGGCGGCTTGAAGGCCAACGCGTCCTCGCTGCTGGGCACCCTCTATCCGCAGGGTGACGCCCGCGCGGCCGGTGGATTCACGCTGTTCTACCTGGGCATCAATCTCGGCGCGTTCACCGGGCCATTGCTCACCGGCCTGTTGCAGACCCGCCTGGGTTTCCACTACGGCTTCGGTGCGGCCGCGATCGGCATGGCGTTCGGCCTCGCCCAGTACGCGATGTTCCGCCGCAATCTCGGCACGCACGGCCGCAGGGCGCCCCACCCGCTCGCGCCCGGAGCCGCCGTGCCGATCAGCGCCGCGCTGGCCGCCGCCGCGGTGCTGATCGCGGTGGTGTGGATGACCGGCGTCGTGACGCTGGACAATCTGCCCGAAGTGACGACGGGCGTCTTGGTCGTCGCGTCGGCCGGGTACTTCACACTGCTGCTCACCAGCGCCGAGGTCACGCCGTCCGAGCGCGGCCGGGTGCGGGCGTTCCTCCCGCTGTTCCTGGCCAACGCGGTGTTCTGGTCGCTGTTCAAGCAGATCTTCACCGTGCTGGCGGTCTACTCCGACGAGCGGATGAACTGGACGATCCTGGGCTGGACCGCGCCTTCGAGCTGGATCGGATCGATCCAGCCGGTCTGGGTGCTGCTGCTGTCGCCGTTGTTCGCGCTGCTGTGGACGAGACTGGGGCGGCGCGCCCCGAGCACTCCCCGGAAATTCGCGCTCGGCGTGATCGGTATGGGAGTGGCGTTCTGGCTGTTCGTTCCCATGTCCGGCACCACGGGACGCGCCGTGCCCGCCCTGCTCGTGCTGGCGATCATGGCGGTGTTCGCGATCTCCGAACTGCTGCTGTCGCCCATCGGGCTTGCGGTGACCACCCAACTCGCACCGGAAGCTTTCCGGGCTCAGATGATGGCACTGTACTTTTTCTCGGTTGGTATCGGAACGTCGATGTCGGGTAGCTTGGCCCGGTTCTATGACCAGGGCCATGAGTTCGCCTACTTCGGCATCACCGGGACGGTCGTGGTGTGCGCGGGGCTGATCGTCGCCGCCATCGCACCATGGATCAGCAAGTTCATGGCCGGCGTGCATTGACCCGCCGTATGGGTACAGAACAAACGCACAGCAGCACGAATGAAGGAGTACGCGTGACGACCAACCCCGGGCCACAAGCCGAACCGGCGGGTGACGTCTCGCCTCGGTGGGGCGATCTTTTCCGCACCAAGTCCGTCGAACAGTCGATCCGCGACACCGACGAACCCGACTCGAAACTACGCAAGGACCTGACCGCCTGGGATCTCACCGTCTTCGGCGTCGCTGTCGTGGTCGGCGCGGGCATCTTCACCCTCACCGCACGCACCGCGGGCAACGTCGCGGGACCGTCGGTCTCGCTCGCCTTCGTGTTCGCCGCCATCGCCTGCGGGTTGACCGCGCTCTGCTACGCCGAGTTCGCCTCCACCGTGCCGGTCGCGGGTAGTGCCTACACCTACTCCTACGCCACCTTCGGCGAACTCGTCGCCTGGATCATCGGCTGGGACTTGATCCTGGAGTTCGCGCTCGCCGCGGCGGTGGTGGCCAAGGGCTGGTCGCAGTATCTCGGCGAGGTGCTCGGCACCACGTCCCCGATCGTGCACATCGGCTCGGTGAGTTTCGACTGGGGCGCGGTCCTGCTGATCACCGTGCTCGGTGTGCTGCTCGCGACCGGCACCAAAGTGTCCTCGCGGGTATCGGCCGTGGCGGTCGCCATCAAGCTGGGCGTGATCGCGTTGGTGCTGGTCGTCGGCCTCACCTACTTCAAGTCATCGAACCTCTCGCCGTACATCCCGCCGTCGCAGCCCGGTGAAGAAGGCGAGGGCTTGCGGCAGTCGCTGTTCTCCTATCTGACCGGCGCCGGGCACACCGACTTCGGCTGGTACGGCCTGCTCGCCGCGGCCAGCCTGGTGTTCTTCGCGTTCATCGGCTTCGACGTGGTCGCCACGACGGCCGAGGAGACCCGTAACCCGCAGAAGGCGGTGCCCCGCGGCATCCTCGGCTCGCTGCTGATCGTCACGGTCCTCTACGTCGCGGTCTCGCTCGTGCTCACCGGCATGGTGCCCTACACCGAGCTGTCCGGTGGCGACGCGACGCTGGCGACGGCGTTCGGCATCCACGGAGTGACCTGGGCGAAGAACATCATCTCGATCGGCGCCCTCGCCGGGCTCACTACGGTGGTCTCAGTGTGAGACTTCCGTTGCCGCCGAATGCGGTGGTAGATCAGCTCCGGTCGCGGGGTGACTCTTACGGTGGGTGCCGCCGGTGAGGTTGGCCTTTTCGTGAATCGTCCACTGCGGCCGGAGCTGGTCCAGCCGAGTGTGACTTGATAGGAGAATGAGGCGCAGCCTCTCAACTGAGACGTGTCCCTCGGC
>NZ_VUOT01000028.1:0-95679 GCF_009829295.1 Nocardia sp. CY15 | reverse complement strand
GAAGGTCTCCTGTTCGTTGCAGTGGTTGTCTCAGCAACTCCCACTCCACGACAGGAGACCTTCGCCATTCAACGATCACCTACAGCGTGTCGTCACAAAACCTCGACCAACCTCCCTGGGCAGAACAACTAGGTCAGCTTCACCCGCGCCGCCAGGAACCGGACGGCGGCGGGCGCGAGCCGACCGAAGTGGTACTGCAGGTGTGCCTCCGGCGTCACCGGCACGATGCTGCGATTCCGCTGTAGGGCGCGCACGATCTGCTCGGCCACCTTCTCCGGGCCGTAACGCCGCATCCGGTAGAGGTTGTCGTAGCGCTCCTGTTTGCGCTTCTCCTCCTCCGCGCTGAGGCCCGAGAACCGGGTGCGCGCCACGATATCGGTGTGCACGATGCCCGGGCAGATGGTGTGCACCGAGATCCCGCGAGCCGCCAATTCGGCGCGTACGCAGTCGGAGAACATGAACACCGCCGACTTGCTGGTGGAATACGCGCTGAATCCCTGCTGCGGACTGTAGGCCGCCATGCTGGAGAGGTTCACGATGTGCCCGCCGAGGCCCCGCTCGGCCATGGCGGGCCCGAAGGCACGGCAGCCGTTCACCACACCGCCGAGGTTGATCCGCAGCACCCGGTCGAAGTCGGCCGCCGAGGTCTCGAAGAATGCACCGGCTTGTCCGATCCCGGCGTTGTTGATCAGGATGTCGGGGACGCCGTGGTTCTCCAGCACCGTCGCGGCGTGCGCCCGCATCTCGTCTTCGTCGGCGACGTCGAGTGGGTAGGCGTGCGCCACACCGTGTTCGGCGGCGATCAGCTCGGCGGTCTCCTTCGCCGCCGCCGGATCGATGTCGGAGACCACGATCTCCGCGCCGCGACGGGCCAAGGCAAGCGCGGTCGCACGGCCGATGCCGCTGCCGCCACCGGTGATGACCACCAGCTGATCTTCGAACGACCGTGCGGTGCGGCCCGCTTCGGCGCGGCGCAAGGTCCGGGGCGCTGCCGCGCCGCCCAGCGTGTCGATCAGCTCCGTGGTCGCGGTGGCCAGCAGCTCCGGATGCGAGAACGGCATCCAGTGCCCGGCGGGTACGTCTCGCCGCCAGAGCCGCTCGGTCCACTTGTGTTCGTCGTCGAATCCCGCGGGACGTACGGCGATGTCGCGCCCGGCGACGATCAGCTGCACCGGCACCTCGGTGTGCCGTTCGCGTGGGGCGAGCACGCGCCGCACGATGTTCGCGCGGTAGATCAGCAGGCCGTCGACGAGGTCGGCGCGGAAGGTGGGACCGAGACGCACGTTCGACGGCGCGGTCTCGTTCATGATCGAGACGACTCGCCGCCAAACGTTTTCGGTGCCCAGCAGGCCGAAGGCGGCGCGCGGCAGCCCGGGTGTCATGAAGAAGAAGGTGTAGGCCGACGACAGCAGTTGAGTGAACGGCTGCCACACGTTGCGCGGCGTCGGACGCGACAGCCGATGGCGGATCCATTTGCCGACGTGGTCGAGGTTCGGCCCCGACACCGAGGTGAACGACGCGGCCCGGGTGGCCGCACGAGGCTCGCACACCGCTTCCCACACCTGCACCGAACCCCAGTCGTGGGCGAGCACGTGCACCGGGCGGTCCGGGCTCACCGCGTCGGCGACGGCGTAGAAGTCCGCGGCGAGGCGATCGAGCCGGAAGTCGGCCGTGCGCCGGGTGCGGGTGGAGCGCCCATGCCCGCGGGTGTCGTAGGCGACGACGTGGAAGCGGCGGGCCAGCAGCGGCACGACCGCGTCCCAGAGGTGATGGGTGTCCGGCCAGCCGTGCACCAGCACGATGGTTTCCGCGGACGGGTCGCCGTACTCGTATACGGCGATATCGAATTCGCCGCTGCGCACGGTTCGTTCGGTAGCCGCGAGCGCTGAGGTTTCGGTGGTGGTCATCGGGATTCTCCTTGGCAGCGTAAGGTCGGGTCACAGATCGAGCACGAGGCGCCCGCCCTGGGCGCGCGAGACGCAGACGAGCATCTCGCCCGCCTCGTGTTCGGCGTCGGTGAGCACGCTGTCGCGGTGGTCGGGTTCGCCTGCCAGCACGCGGACCTTGCAGGTGCGGCAGAAGCCCTGCCTGCACGAGTACGCACGGTCGGGCCGGGACGCGAGGATGACGTCGAGCGCGGTGCGATCCGCGCCGACTTCGACGACCTCCCCCGTGGAGGAGAATTGGATCTCGAACGGCTCGCCGTCCACGATCGGCGGCGGCGAGAACCGCTCGGAGTGCAGTTCCACGTACGGCGTCGCGCGCACGGCCTCGGCGATGACGGTGACCATCGGCGCGGGGCCGCAGCAGTAGACCGCGGTGTCGGGCTCGACGGCGGGCAGCAGCGCGCCTGCGTCCGGAAGCCCGTGCTCGTCGTCGGTGCGCACGACGACGCGGCCGCCGAAGCCCGCGAGCTCGTCCAGGAACGGCAAAGCGTCCCGGCTGCGCCCGGTGTACACCATCGACCACTCGACCCCGAGCCGGTGCGCCAGCCTGGCCATGGGCAGGATCGGCGTGATCCCGATGCCGCCCGCGACGAAGTGCAGGCGGGAAGCGGCGGATCCGTAGCCCGGCACGGCGAACGGGAACGCGTTGCGCGGGCCGCGCACCACGATCGGCGACCCCACCGGGAGGTGGTCGTGCACTTCTACCGAACCACCGTCGCCATCGGGGATGCGCCGCACCGCCACCCGGTAGGCGCGCACGTCCGCGGGATCGCCGCACAACGAGTACTGCCGCAGGCGGCCGGAAGGCAGCTCAAGGTCGAGGTGGGCGCCGGGCCGCCAGGGCGGCAGCGCGCGCCCGTCGGCGGCGGCCAGCCGCAGGCTCACCACGTCCTGATCGTGCGCCTCGATCCGCCGCTCGGTGACCACCAGCGCGAGCCGCCGGTCGTCCACTCTCGTACGCGGATACCGCCGGTTGACCAGGGTGGTCCAGCGCAGTCGCGCCGAGGCCACCGCGTCGAGCACCCGCACGGTGCGATCGCGATCGCGCTTGCCGAACAGGTCCGCGGGCAGCCGACCAGGAACGGGCGGCCTCACGAGGCGATCGCCTGCGCCGCCGGAGATTTGGCCAGATATGCCACCGCCTGCGCGGTGGACCCCACCGTCTCCGGGTCGTATCCGGGCTTGAACGTGCTCACCGCACTCCACAGCAGCGAGGGGACGCCGGGCAACGCGCCGCGCCACATCGCGCCCAGGACCCGCGCCAGCAGCCGGGGATAACCCAGGTCGGGCAGTTCGTGGTCCTGGTGCACCATGAACTTGGCGCCGCGCACCACCAAGGTCAGGAAGATCGGGAATACCAGCAGCATCAATCCCGCGCGCCGCAGGTATCCGGCGCCGAAGTACACCGCCACGTCGTGTGCGACGTGCCGGTGCTCGACCTCCTCCGCACCGTGCCACCGGAACAGATCCGCCATCCGCGGGTCGGCGCCGAATCGCTCCAGATCCGCGTTGAGTATCCAGTCGCCCAGGTAGGCGAAGAAGTGCTCCAGGCACGCGATGAAGGCCAGCCGCTCGATCATCACCTGCCGTTCGGCGACGCCGCCGATCTCCCTCGGCCCGAGCGTCCGGCGGAACAGGTACTCGGCCTGACGCAGATAGGGCTGCGGATCGATGCCGTGCACGGCGAGCACCTCGTGCAGCACCTTGTCGTGCGTCTCGGCATGCATCGATTCCTGGCCGATGAATCCGAGCATCGCCTCACGCAGCTTCTCGTCCCGCACGTACGGCAGCGCCTCCGTGTACGTGGCGCAGAACATGCGCTCACCCTCGGGCAGCAGCAGGTTCAGCGCGTTGATCAGGTGCGAGGCGATGGGCTCGGCGGGCATCCAGCGCAGCGGCGTGCCCGCCCAATCGAATCGCACGTTGCGGGCGTGCAGCGCCACCGCGCCGGGGTCGGTCTCGGGCCGTCGGCCTGCCCTGCGAAGTAACTGCATCGGTACTCCTCGATCCTCACGCGTCGCACCCTCGCGCGATTCCTACACGTCCGTAGCAAGGATCATACACATATATAGAACTTTCAGTAACACACAAATCGGTCGCAGCCCGCTGTACGGTGACACGACTCGCGACAGTGGCCACACCGGCCGTTTCCGGCACAAAACTAGAACGTGTTCTAGTAGTCTTTGGCTATGGAACGATTGACCGGATTGGATGCCAGCTTTCTCTACTTGGAAACCGGGACCCAGCACCTGCACGTCTGCGCGCTGCTGATCCTCGACCCGTCGTCGGGTGACTACTCGTTCGAGAAATTCAAAGCCGAACTAGCCCGGCGACTACCGCTCATTCCGCAGATGCGCCGCCGCGTGTACGAGGTGCCGCTGAACCTCGACCATCCCGTCTGGGTGGAGGACGAGAACTTCGATCTCGACTACCACGTCCGCCGGATCGCTATCGCGGCGCCGGCCGGGCGCCGCGAACTCGCCGAACTCGTCGGCGACATCGCCGGCCGTCCCATGGATCGCGACCGCGCGCTCTGGGAGATGTCCGTGGTGGAGGGTCTCGACGATGGAAAGGTGGCGGTGATCTGCAAATACCACCACGCCGCCGTCGACGGGATCACCGGCGCCAACCTGATGATGCACCTGTGCGATCCGGAGCCGGGAGTCACGAAGACCGTGCCCGACGACGAGTGGCGGCCCGAACACAAACCCAGCGACTGGCAACTGCTGGCCGAAGCGGTGGTGAAGTTCCCGACCAGAGCGGGCATCGTCGGCATGCTGCCGAAGACGGTCGGCGTGGTCGCCGGATTCGCGCAGCGCCGCCGCGAGAACAAGGCGGGCATGGCGATACCGTTCTCCGCTCCCCGCACGCCGTTCAATCTCGCCATCACGCCGCACCGCGCGGTCGCGTTCACCGACGCCGAACTGGACGCCATCAAGGAGATCCGCTCCGCGTTCGGCGTCAAGGTGAACGACGTGGTGCTCACCGTGGTCGCCGGCGCGTTGCGCGCCTATCTGGCGGAGCGCGACGAGTTGCCCGACCGCTCGCTCATCGCGTCGGTTCCGGTGTCGGTACACGAGTCGACCCGGCACACGGCGGGGGTGAACAAGGTGTCCACGCTTTTCGCGCGGCTCGGCACCGACGTCGCCGACCCGGTGGAACGCCTGCGTGAGGTGGCAGAGAACAATCGGGGCGCCAAGGAAGAGCACGAAGCGATGGGTGCGGACTTCCTGCAGGATTGGTCGAAGTACGCCCCGCCGAACACCTTCCGGCTCGCGGCACGGATGTACTCCTCACTCAAGCTGGCCGAGATGCACCCGGTGGTACACAACCTCGTGGTGTCCAATGTGCCCGGCCCGCCGATGCCGCTGTACTTCCTCGGTGTCCGGGTCGACGGGATGTACCCGTTCGGGCCGGTGTTCCACGGAGCGGGCCTGACAGTGACCGTGCTGTCGAACAACGACAAGCTCAATTTCGGCTTCATCGCCTGCAAGGAACTCGTGCCCGACATCGCCGGGCTCGCCGACGCCGTCGCGGGCGTGGTCGACGAATTGCTTTCCGCGGCGCGGAAATCCGGCTGAGTGCCGCCACCCTGTTCGCCACCGCCGCCGGACAGGGCCGCCCCAGCCGGGCGATTCAGATCTTCGCGGCGACGGTCTCGCAGGCTTCGAGCAGCACGGGCACGAACCGGTCGGCCTCGAGCACGCACGACGCGTGCCCGGCCGCGACCAGGTGCATACTCGTCTCCGGGATCATGGTCGCCATCTCCACTTGCCGATAGACGGGAACAGCCCGGTCCCGGGTGGTGACCACCACGGCCGTCGGCATCGTCAATTCCCGCAGCCACGCGGTCGCGTCGAAGCGCCCCACCACGGCGAGAACCTGGGTGAGCGCCCATCCGCTGGTGCTGCGGAACTCGCCGAGTGCCCAGCGGTTCAGTCGCCCAGGCGTCCATGTGATCTCCGGAAGCTCGGGCAGACCGCCCGCGAGCTTCTCGGCACGGCGGTAGAAATACGGCTGCACCGCGGCGGCGAGAGCGCCGAACGTTCGGTGGAAAGCGTGCTCGCGCCATTTCTCCCGGAACCGATAGGGCGTCGCGCAGAGCACCAGACCGCTCACTCGCTCCGGATGGCGGCGTCCGGCCAGCAGGCTCACGATTCCCCCCAGCGAGAACCCCGCGCACATGGCCCGCTCGACGTGCAGCGCGTCGAGCACGGCCGCCACGTCGTCGGCGCAGTCCTCCAGGGTGAACCGCTCGGAGCGGATGCCACGGCCGTGCCACCGCTGGTCGAACAGGATCACGCGGTACCGCCGCGCCAGCGCCGCCAGCGACGGGAACCAGGTGAGGTACGCGGTGCAGGCGGTGGCGTGCAGGAGCACCAGCGCGGGTGCGTTCGGCGGGCCGGGGATGTCGACCACGTAGGTCCGGCCCCGACCCGCCAGCTCGATCAGGCGGCCGCCGGGCACCTCGGCGATATCCGGCACCCGGAAACGTCCGCCGAACCGCGTCACACTTCGGCCGGGGTCCGTCATGGCGCACCTCCCGGGTGGTCACACGGAGGACAATAATTAGAACACGTTCTATACGATCATGACACATGCCGCGAACCAGAGGGCGCAGACGCCGGTCGGGTACGGCAACGCATCATGAAACTATCCGCCGCCACAGGATGGCATGGGCGCTTACAGGGGTGCACTTCTGTAACGTGTTGCAGGCAAGGTTCGAGAGACGGAGGTACCCCGCATGGGGCGGTTGACCGGCAAGGTGGCGTTGATCAGCGGCGGAGCGCGCGGCATGGGCGCGGCGCACGCCAGGGCGCTGATCGCCGAGGACGCGCGAGTCGTGCTGGGCGACGTGCTCGACGACGAGGGCGCCGCGGTCGCCGCGGAACTCGGCGACAACGCCGCCTACGTCCACCTCGATGTGCGCGAGCCGGACGACTGGCGCAAAGCCGTCGGCGAGGCGGTCGGGCGGTTCGGGTCGCTGAGCGTCCTGGTGAACAACGCAGGCATCGTGAACGGCAACCTGCTCGTCGCGTTCGAGCTGGCCGAATGGCAGCGCATCATCGACATCAACCTGACCGGCACGTTCCTCGGCATGCAGGCCGCCACGCCCGCCATGATCGAGGCGGGCGGCGGCTCGATCATCAACATCTCCTCCGTCGAGGGCATGCGCGGCAGCCCGGGCCTGCACGGCTACACGGCCACCAAATTCGCCGTGCGCGGGCTGACCAAGTCCACCGCGCTCGAGCTGGCGCAGTACAAGATCCGGGTGAATTCCGTGCACCCCGGCCTGATCCGGACCCCGATGACGGAGAACATCCCCGAGGACTTCCTGCAGATCCCGCTCGGCCGCGCCGCCGACCCGGCCGAGGTCTCCGCCCTGGTGACGTTCCTGGCCAGCGACGAATCGTCGTACTCCACCGGAGCGGAGTTCGTCATCGACGGCGGCCTGACCGTGGGCGTTCCGCACAAGAGCTTCGGCGGCTGAGTTCAGCCCCGGGTGGCGAGCAGGGCGAGCGCCGGAAGCGAAACCAGGGCAACACCCGCTACCACGTTGGTCCATTTGTAGGCCACCAACAGCGCGGCGAACTCGCGCAGGAACGCGCTCGGCAGGTAGTAGAAAGCGGTCTCGGCACCCGTCACCTCGGCATCGAGGTCCAGGCGGCGTGCCAGGATCGCCGTGCGCAGGATGTGGAAGTTGCTTGTCACCAACACCATTCGCGCGGCCGCGCCGCGTTCGCCGAGCAGCCGCTTGGTGAAGAGCAGGTTCTCCTCGGTGGTGCCCGACCGATCCTCCAGCACCACCTGGTATTCCGGCACGCCGTGGTCGATCAGGTACTCCGCCATCGCCGACGCCTCGGAGACCTCCTCGTCGGATCCTCTACCTCCGCTGACGATCAGCAGCGGGGCGCGCCCCCGCTCTGCCTCGCCGCCGTAGACCTCGAGCGCCCGATCCAGGCGCGCGGCCAACAGCGGCGGCACGTCGCCCTCGACCAACCCGGCGCCGTGCACGACGATCGCCTCCATCCCGCGGCGATAGGGCAGCAGGCCGTAGCAGAGCGTGTACAGCAGAAACGCCGCGAACAGGAACCCGATGTAGCCGATCGCGGTAGTCAGCGAGGCCAGCAGGACCACGAACCAGAAGTTCTCGGTCGAGAGGGCGAGAGCCAGTACGACATACGGCGCCAAGAGCGCGATGCCGAGCCCGAACGGCAGCAGGTTCGGGATACGCCACCCCTCACGGCGCACCAATTGCGCGCCGTTGGCGATCAACAGCCCGGCGAGCACCAGCACCAACAGCGGCGACAAGAGCACGAGCAGTGGCGCGAGCACCACCGGAAGATCGTCGTCGGCAAGCCGGTCGACCGCCCACGCGCCGACGAACGCCGTCCCGAGTAGCAGATACACACCGTGCCCCAGCCGCCTGCGGTCCCTGCAGAATCGCACCGCGAACACACCGAGCAGGACCACGCCGACGACCAGCAGAAGCACCGGGCCACGGTAGCCGACGAGCGAGCAGAGCGCCCCGCCGTCCCTGAGCGGCGCGGCTACCTCGGCTTTTTCCGATCGTCCCCTAGAGTGTCCAGGTCCGGACATCGGTCGCAGCGACCGGTCTTCGGAGCATAAGACTTCAGCACACCAGCGTTACGAAACAGCACGTCGTGATGAATGGGAGTCGCCGAAAGCCATGCTTCGATTGGTCATCGCCACCGCCGCGGCCGCGCTCTGTGCGATCACACCGCAGGCCACAGCTCAACCGATCTATCCCGCACCTGATCCCGATCCGTTCTACGCCACTCCGGCCGGCTTGGACCGCGCCGCACCCGGCGACGTCCTCGCGGTACGGACGATGCCCGGCCTACTCGCCTTCCCCGGCGCGACGGTCACGATGATCAAGTTCCGCTCGACCAACTCCGCGGGCGAGCCGATCGCGGCCACCACCACCGTGCTGACCCCGCCGAATCCCGCCCCCGGTGGGCCGCTGCTGTCCTATCAGCACATCATCAACGGACTCGGCACCCGGTGCGCGGTGTCCCGCGTGCTCTACACCAGCGACCCGAGTCTGGAGGTGCGGGAAGCGCCCGCCCTCAACGCTCTGCTGCTGCGCGGCTGGTCCGTCGCTCTCCCCGACCATCTCGGGCCGACCAGCGCCTACGGCGCGGCGAAACTCGGCGGCATGATCACCCTGGACGGCATCCGCGCCGCACGGCGGGTCGCCGAACTCGGATTGGCCGACAGCCCGGTCGCCATGCTCGGCTACTCCGGCGGAGGCATGGCGAGCGCGTGGGCGGCGGCGCTCGCGCCGACCTACGCGCCGGAACTGCCGCTCGTCGGCGTCGCCGCGGGCGGGGTGCCGACGAACCTGGTCAAGATGATCGAGGGCATCGGCTACGCGCCGCACGCGGCGTTCGGGCTCGCCTTCGCGGCCGCCATCGGATTGGAGCGGGAGTACCCGGCGCGATTGCCGGTGAGCGAACACCTGAACTCGGTCGGATTGTCGGTCCGGGACCGGATCGCCGACAGTTGCACCAACGAGATCCTGCTGGTCGGCGCCGGTCGCGCCATCGTGGACGTCGCGGCATCGAACTCGCTCGCCAGCGATCAGCGCGCGCGCGGCGTGCTCGAGGAGAACAGTCTGGAACTCTCCGCCGATATCCCGGCCATGCCGGTATTCCAGTGGCGCGCACAGCACGACGCGCTGATTCCGGTGGAGTCGGTCGACCACACGCTCCGACGCTACTGTGAGGCGGGCGTGCAAGCCCAATACGAGAAGTTCCTCAGCCCAGACCATTTGTCCGCCGCGGTGCTCGGGATGCCGTCGGCTCTGGCCTGGCTGGAAGCGCGCTTCAAGGGTGTGCCCGCACCTAGCAACTGCTGAGCGAGCGCGCTTTGTCGTCGCGATGAGCGGATCTCACCTTGTGCTCGGCACCGGGTGCGCGCCGCTGACCGCGAGCTCTTCCTCCGCGGAGTGGTCGGCGGCCCGGTCGGCGACGATTCGTCGCCGACCGGGAAGGGGGCGTTGCGCCCCACCGCCGCATCGAATTCCGCACCGGGAACTAGACGTCCTTCCCGCTCTCGTACGCGTTCTGGCGCGCCTCATCGAGATCCGCTTCCGCCCGGGCCTTTTCGGCCTCGGCTTCCTTGCGCGCCGCGTCCCGCTGGGATTCGGCCTTGTCCTGCTGCGCGCGACCCTCTTTCTTCAGGTCCTGGTCACCGGTGATGACGCCGGCGGCTTCCTTCGCCTTCCCCTTGACGTCCTCGACGACACCCTCGACAGCTTCTCGCGGTCCGGTCTGATGGTCCGGCATCGCATACCTCCCATTCACTAGTCGGCTGACATCCGCCGCATACCCGCCCATGCCGCCCTCAATCGGCCTGTGACCGCGACCACCGGTCGTCTTCGTACTCCCAGACACCCCTTTCGGAACCCGAGAAGAACCACTGGTGGTTGGCGAATTCCCGGTGGAACCTGGCATGAATGCCTCTGGGAGGCCATCGATCGGCTGGATAGGTTCGAATCCCGAAGGGGCTGTCACACAAGGAGATCAGCGAAAGATGGTGTATGTCGCGCCGGTGCTGATCGGCGTCCTCTACGCGCTGGCGATGTCGGCCATCCCCGAGCCCCAGCGCCGCCGTTTCAATGCCGTCATGGTCGCGGGCGCGGGCGCCGCTTACCTCAGCGGCGGTGGATTCGGCGGCTGGGAATTCGCTTTCACCGCCGTCGTCACGTATTGCGCCTACCGCGGATTGGAGTCCTGGACCTTCATCGGGATCGCGTGGCTCGTGCACACCGCTTGGGATCTACTGCACCACTTCGAGGGCAACCCCATCATCCCGTTCGCCCACGACTCGTCCCTCGGCTGCGCCATCTGCGACCCTGTCATCGCCGTGTGGTGCCTTTACGGCGGACGCTCGCTCTTCTCTTTCCGTGGCCGGCCCGCGACGGCGTGAGCGTGGTCACCACCTCGCGCGTCGAAGCGATCGCCTCCGCGGAGGTCTACCGACCGGCACCGTCCCTCCCGAACATGCGAACGAAGTCACCGCGCACGATTGCCGCCTACGCGAAACGCTCGGCTGGAAAGACCAGCCGAGCGCTCAGCCGAGTTCCTGGCGGAAGCCAGTCGAACGGCGTTGTGGCAACGACCCCGGAATCCGCGCGATGCGGCCGGGCTCGGTGGTGCCGAACCTTGTTCAGCCCTTGACCAGCTCGGGCGTCGCGGTCTCCGGTTCCTCGGCTTCCACGGGGGCGGCGGCCCGGCTCGGCAACAGCACCGCCATGACGATCACGATCAGCGCCAAGGCGGCGGAGACGAGGAAGGCCAAACGCATGCCGTCGAGCTGGGCGGTGACGGCGTCGACGCCATCGGCAACCAGCGTGGTGCTGCGCGCCGACATCACCGTCACCACCAGGGCGGTGCCGAAAGCCGCGGCGACCTGCTGCAAGGTGCCCAGCATGGAGCTGCCGTGCGAGTACAGGTGCTGCGGCAGAGCGCCGAGACCGAGGGTGAAGACCGGGGTGAAGGCCGCGGCCAGCGACACCATGAGCAGGATGTGCAGGGCCAGCAGCTGCCAGTACGGCATGGTCATCGAGATCTGCGTGAAGCCCGCCAGCGAGGCGGCGATGCCGACCGAACCGGGAATCACCAGCGAACGTCCGCCGAACCGGTCGAACAGGCGACCGACCGTCGGGCCGAGCAGACCCATCGCCAACCCGCCCGGCATCACCAGCAAACCGGTGGCCAACGGGCTCAGGCCACGCAGGTTCTGCAGGTACAACGGCAGCAGGATCATCGAGCCGAGCATCGCCATGAACGCGACCGACATCAGCACCAGCGCCTTGGTGTAGGTGCCCGACAGCAGGACCCGCAGGTCCAGCAGCGGAGTGCCGGTGCGCTGCAGGCGCAACTGACGCCACACGAACGCGGCGATGAGCGCCGAGCCCGCGGCGACGATCAGCGCCGGGGTGGTGAGGTGGCCGCTCTCGAACCGGCTGAGCCCGAACACCAGCCCACCGAAGCCGAGCGCGGCCAGTGCCACGCCGATCGGGTCGATCTGCCCGGCCTGCGGTTCACCGACGTTCTCCAGCTGGCGCAGACCCAGCCAGGTGATCACGCCCGCGATCGGCAGCACCAGCACGAAAAGCCAACGCCACGAACCGATCTGCAGCACCGCTCCGGAGATCACCGGCCCCATGGCCGGCGCCACCGAAATGGCCAAGGTGACATTGCCCATCACCCTGCCGCGATCGTGCTCGGGCACCACCGTCATCAGCGTGGTCATCAGCAGCGGCATCATCACCGCGGTGCCGAAGGCTTGGATGATCCGGCCGAGCAGCAGCACCGCGAACGACGGCGCGACGGCCGACAGCGCGGTACCTGCCAGGAAGACGGCCATCGCCGCGGCGTAAGCCTGACGAGTGGTCACACGCTGCAGGAACCAGCCGGTGGTCGGGATGACCGCCGCCATCGTCAGCATGAACGCCGTCGACACCCATTGCGCCGCCCGGTCGGTGATCGAGAGGTCTCCCATCAGCCGCGGGATCGCGTTGATCATGATGGTCTCGTTCAGGATCACCACGAACGTCGCGAGCACCAACACCCGGATGACAATCGGTGTCCGTCCTCCCGAGGCTGGAGCGGATGGTTCGGCGGACATCGGATACCTCCGGAAACGTTGGCGGTTGCTGGAATACGTGGCCCGTCGCCGAGTCACCGAATCGCGTCCCGGCGCCACAGTGGTCGAGACGGCTTCAGCTGCTCGAACTCATCGGGCGCGGGTCAGTATTCCGGCCGGCACCGACACAAACCACCGAATTCTCCCGCCGATGCCCTGCGCGTCCGCATCGGAACAGCTGGTCAACAGGGGTTCCCCCGAGCTGCCGCAATCAACAGTGAGGCTGGTCACAACCCCTCCGGGCACCGATGCGGTGGTCGTACCCGTCAGCCCACGTAACGGCGGGCGACGGAACGGCGCTGGGATTCTTCCAGCAAGACCAGGCCCTCCTCCACGCGCGGCGGCAGAACTTCTCGTTCGCGGAGCACCCAGGGCAGTCCACACACCGCCTCGAGGACGGCCGCGGCCGTCGTCAGGTCTGCCGGGGCCGAGTCGAGCACCACGGCGGTCCGCCGGGCGGCGCTTCGCACCGGGCGGCGCAGCCACAACGTCCACAGGGTGTTCCGGATACCGAGCCGCCGGCGAAGGGTCGAATCACGTGCGGGTGAGGGCTCGTGATGGATCAGCATGTCCTCGATCCAGCACATCCACCAGCCGTGCGCCGCGAGGTCGAGTGCGAGCAGTTCCTCTTCGCCGCCGAACCACAACCGCGGGGAGAAGCCGCCGACTTGTTCGAACGCACTGACCCGGAAGGCGGACAGCGCCGCCATCACACCGAGCAGAGCGGGCCCCGGCAGCCAGTCGGGCCCACAGATCGGTGAATCGCGCAGTTCGGGGGTGATCGGGTCCTCGTGCAGGTCGGGCGCGACCAGGCATCGTCCGGTCACCGAAGCCAGGCCGGAATACTGGTCGAGCAGGTCGGCGGCGCGGGTCAAGGCGCCCGGCTGCCATCGGGTGTCGTCGTCGCAGAAGGCCACATACGGCGTGACCACCCGCTCGACCGCGATGTTCCTGGCCACCGCACCCAGGTTCTCCGGCGAGCGGATGAGGTCGACGGCGGGGAAGGTCGCGGCGACCGCCTCGGCCGTGCCGTCCGTCGACCCGTTGTCCACGAGGATGATCGGCGCCGCGTCGGGGAGCGCGGTCATGTGCGCGAGCGTTTCCAACAGTTGATCGCGCCGGTCGCGAGTGATGACGACAACCGTCATTCGTTCCGTGGCCATCCGGTCACTTCCTTCCGTGGGCGAGTTCCAGGATCCTGGCCTGGCGTTCCACCTCCGGCGGCAGTCGGCGCCGCTGCGCCAACGCCCACGGCAGGCGGCCGAGGACGCCCGCGACCGCGAGCAACGCCCCGGGGTCTCGGGCCGCTCGGCGCAGCAGGACCGCGGACTCGGCCGCGCACCGCCGCAGCGGCCGCCGCATCCAGGCGATCAACGCGTTGTTGCGCTGTTCGGCCCGCCTGCGCCACGCGTCCGGCGGTCGCCGCGACGACGGGTGATGGTGGGCACGCACTTGCGCCACATAACAGAGGTCCCACCCGCAGGCCGCCAGGTCGAGCGACAGCAACCGTTCCTCGGCGCCGAAATGCAGCAGCGGACTGAATCCGGCGGCTTGCAGGTAGGCCTCCCTCCTGACGATCGCCGCACAGGCCAGGAAGCCGAGCACCGACGGACCCGGAAGCTCGGGATGATGCCCGAGCGGGCTGGTCGCCATCAGTTCGTTGACGGGGTCGTCACGCTCGTCGGCACCCACCAGCGTGCGTCCCGCTACCAGACCGAGCCGCGGACAGGCGTCCAGCACCCGCTCTGCCTCGGGCAGCGCGTCGGCGGCCCACCAGGAGTCGTCGTCACTGAAAGCCACGTACGGCGTCCGGGCGAGCGCGACGCCGAGATTGCGCGCCGCCGCCGCGAGATTGCGGTTCAGCCGGAGGACTTTCACATCCGGGAATGCCTCCGCCTCGCCTGCGGTGTCGTCGACCGAGGCGTTGTCCAGCACCACGATCGGGGGACGCGGGCGCAGCGCGCACAACTCGGTCAAGGTACGGGCCAATTCCGAAGCCCGGTTCCGGGTGGCGATGACGACTGTCGTCTTCGCCATGGTCGGAGGGTTCACGCCGGACGTCCCGTGAGCAGCTCGTCGAGCAGTTCCCGAGTCAAGGCGTCGGCCGCGGGAAACTCACGCCGCCGCGCGCGATCGCGTCCCTCCGACGACAGACACCAGCGCCACCAATGCTCGAACGCGCCCGCGTCGGCGGTTTGCTCGGCGGAGACCAATGCGGGCCAGTCCAACGCCCCCGCTTGCGCGGTGACCTTTCCCCCGCCCGCGATGGGATCCACCGCCAGGACCGGCACACCGGCTCGCAGGCCCAGCACCAGGCCGTGCAGGCGGGTCGTGACCACCGCGTCGAGACGGGAGAACACCGACGCGAGCTGATCGGGCGTGCGGCAGTGGCGCCAGTCGTCGGACGCCAGCCTGGTATCGAGCGGTAGCCGGGCGCAGTCCAGATCGCATAGCCAGCGCATCAACGCCCGGTGCACCGACCCATGCCGCCGGGCCGTGCCGTATTCGGCCTGTCCCGGCGCGAACGCGACGCCAACCACCGGGACGGTGACGGTGGACGCCGCGACGGCCATGTCCGGTCGCGCGGTGGACAGGCCGTCGCGCGGCAAGACGCGGTGGAATCCGGTGACCGCCGCATCGGCCGGATCGAGAACGGAGACGCCCACCGCGATGCGTCGGCAGTTCGCATACCGTTCGTGCAGAAACCGCACCTGCTCCCCATGCGCGGGCCCGCACACGAACACGAGGTGGGAATAGCGTTGGGAGTCGGCGTCGTCCAGATGCAGGGCGTCGGAACGGAATGCGGGGCTCCACGCCGTGTCATGGGGTATCCCGGCGGATGCGAGAGCGTCGCACACGCGGCTCATGCTGAGAACGTCCCCCGCTGTCGCTTCGCCGTGCACGAAGCTGGGCCACCCGGTGACAAGTACCCGCATGTCCGGTGCACCGTGGGTCATTCGGCCACCTCGGCGATCTTTCCGCGCTGCCCTCGACTACCGTCACCGCGGTGCGCGGATCCGCGAGATCCGTCGTGCCGCACGGCGTCCCGGTGCAGGCACCCCGCGAGGTCTGCCGCGGCACGCGGCGTCTCCGGGACCGTGACGTGGCGCATCGGATCGCCCCCTAGATTTTCGCCGGGCGCAGGTGCACGACCTTCGTCTGGGTCATCTCGTCCAGCAACTCGGGTCCATAACCAAAGCCTGCTCCGCTGGCCCGGCGTGGGTGCGCCGCACCGCCGGGCGCCCCGCCGAACACCGCGTTGATCTTCACCGTGCCCACCGGCAGTTCCCGCCAGGCGCGCTGCGCGTTGGCCATCGACGGAGTGAGCACGGTCGCCGCGAGTCCGTAGTCGTCGTTCGCCGCTTCCGCGATACCCTGCTCGAACGTATCCACCACCCACACCGGCGCGAGCGGACCGAACGTTTCCTCACGCATGATGCGCATCTTCGGATCGCAATGGGCCAACACGGTGGCCGGATAGTGCGCGCCGGCACCGTCCGGCACCACGCCGCCGGTCATCAGCTCGGCCCCGTGGTCCACCGCCTCGCGCACGTGGGCGTGGACGTGATCGCGATGGCGCCGGTCGACCAACGGCGCCACCGTCCTGGCCTCGGCTTCGGCGACCAGCGCGGCGAGAAAGGCCTCCGCGACGTCCCGGTGCGCGAAGATCCGCTCGACGGACACGCAGATCTGGCCGGAGTTGGCGAACGCGCCGAGCGCCGCCTGACCCGCCGCCCAGACCGGATCGACCCCGGTGTCGACGACGAGCGCGTCGTTGCCGCCGTTTTCCAGCAATGCCTTGGCACCCGTGGTCGCAGCGCTTTTCGCGATCGACCGTCCGGTGGCCGTGCTACCGACATGCGCGACGACGTCCACATCGGAACGTGCGGCCAGCAGCGCGCCGACCCTCCCATCGCCCTGCACCGTCTGCAGAACGCCCTCGGGGAGCGCACCGGCGAGCAGATCGCCCAGCAGCCCGCCGGTATGCGGCGCGCGTTCACTCGGCTTGTACACGACCGTGTTTCCCGTGACCAGCGCCGCGCCGAGTAAGCCGCAGGACACCGCCACGGGATCGTTCCACGGCGTCAGGGCGACGACGACGCCGCGCGGTTCCCACACCATGAGGTCGGTGGCCTCGAAATTCCCCTGCAGGCTCTTGCCTCGGTGCACCAGTCCGAGCTCGGCATATTGCTCCAACGTCGCGGCGCCTGCCGCCACACCCTCCTTGCTCTCGGAGAGTGGACGTCCGGTCTCGACCCGATTGAGCTCGGCGAGTTCCTCGGCACGCTCGCGAAGCAAGGCGGCGCCCGCGCGTAGCGCGGCGGCCCGCTCGCTCGCCGGGGTTCGCGCCCAGATCGGCTGCACACGGTTGGCCATCTCCAGGCACGAATCGATCTCCGCCATACCGGTCATGGCCACCTTGCCGACGGTGGCGCCGGTGGCCGGATCGAGGATCTCGATCGTTTCGCTCGCGTCTTGTCCTGCGGGAAACGTGACAGCGTTCGGTCCGCTCATATCGCGGACATTGCCTCGCACGCGGGGTTTCAAACCGGCTTGTTGCGATAGCTGAAACGCTGCATTTCTGGACAACTGCCAGTTGAACCGTAATAGCTGATGATTCGCTGAGAGCTCTGGGCCTGGTTTGATCCGGCAGTAAAAGGCAAGAGCTATCGACATGGCCGAACCCACCGAACGGCTCGAAGTGCTGTTATGGCACGTGCACGGCTCTTGGACGACGTCGTTCGTGCGAGGACCGCACCGCTACCTGATCCCTGTGGTGGAAGACGGTGGGCCATGGGGCCGCGGGAGGTGCGGCCGCGACTGGCCCTCCGCCGAGGAGGTGCCCGCAGGCCGGTTGCGGGAAATCGAGCCGGACGTGGTCGTTCTCCAGCGCCCGGAGGAAATCGGCCTGATCGAGCGATGGCTCGGTCGTCGTCCCGGCGTCGACATTCCGGCGGTCTACGTCGAGCACAACGCTCCGCGTCCCAGCGCGGCCACCGCCAGGCATCCGCTGGCCGAACGCGCCGACATCCCGATCGTGCACGTCACGCATTTCAACAATCTGATGTGGGACAACGGGAGCGCCCCCACCCGGGTCGTGCCGCACGGGATCGTGGACCCCGGCGCGCTCTACACCGGCGAAATCCCGCACGGCGTAGCGCTGATCAACGAACCGGCGCGGCGCGGAAGGATCACGGGAAGTGATCTGTTGCCCGACTTCGCGATGGCGGGACCCGTCGATCTGTACGGCATCGGAGCGAGCGACTTCACGGCGGACAAACCGGCCCGCTATCCGATTCGCGGCATCGGCGACTTCGAACAGTCGGCATTGCATCCCGAAATGGCGCGCAGAAGGGTGTATCTGCACACCGCGCGGTGGACCTCGCTCGGCTTGTCCCTGCTGGAAGCCATGCACCTGGCCATGCCGGTGGTGGCTCTCGCCACGACCGAGGCCGTCAGCGCGGTGCCGCCGGAGGCCGGGGCCATTTCGTGCGACGTCGCGTCACTCACCGCGAAGTTCCGCGAATTGCTCCACGAACCCGATCTCGCCGTGCTCGCGGGCAAGTCGGCACGGCAGTTCGCGCTGGAGCACTACAGCCTCGACGCCTTCCTGCGGCGGTGGGACTCCCTGCTCGCCGAGCTCACCGAATGACGGCAGTGTCCCGGACCGGAAAGGCACGTTGATGAAGATCGCGATGGTGTCCGAACACGCCAGCCCGCTCGCCCTGTTGGGCGGCGTCGATGCCGGTGGACAGAACGTCCATGTCGCGGAGCTGTCCGCGGCCCTGTGCCGGCACGGGCACGAGGTGACCGTCTACACGCGACGCGAGGACGCCGAGGCGCCGCGCACGGTTACCACCGAACAGGGTTACCGCGTGATCAATGTCCCGGCCGGACCGGCTCGCGCATTGCCGAAGGACGAATTGCCGCCGTACATGGATGAATTCGGCGACTTTCTGCACGAGCAGTGGCGGCACGAACGCCCCGATGTGGTGCACGCGCATTTCTGGATGTCGGGGCTGGCGGCACTGCGTGCCGCTCGGCCCGCGGATATCCCGGTGGTACAGACGTTTCACGCCCTCGGGGTGGTGAAACGCCGCTATCAGGGCACGCACGACACCAGTCCGGCCGACCGGGTGCGCCTCGAACAACTGATCGCCGAGCGGACCGACCGCATCATCGCCACCTGTACCGACGAGGTGTTCGAACTGGCCAGGATGGGCGTGCCTCGCTCCCGCACGTCGGTGATCCCCTGCGGCGTGGATCCGGAGCAGTTCACGCCCGAGGGACCGAGCGCACCGAGGTCAGCCGAGCACCGGATGGTCAGCGTGGGCAGGTTGGTGCCACGCAAAGGTTTCGACATCGCGATCACCGCGCTCACCAGCCTGCCCGACACCGAACTGGTTCTGGTCGGCGGCCCGGACGGCGGCGAACTCGCCGATGACCCGGAAGGCGGGCGGCTCCTGGCATTGGCGGACGCGCTCGGCGTGCGAGACCGGCTCCACATGCTGGGCCGGGTGCCGAGGACACGAATGGCGCCCCTGTTGAGATCGGCGGATGTGGCCGTGTGCACGCCCTGGTACGAACCGTTCGGCATGACACCGCTAGAAGCGATGGCATGCGGCGTTCCGGTGGTGGCCGCTGCGGTCGGAGGCCTCATCGATACCGTCGTCGACGGTGTGACCGGCAGGCTCATCGCCCCGCAGGCCCCCTTGGAATTGGCTGACGCGGTCCGCGATCTTCTGAGTGCGCCCGCACTACGGCACAGGTACGGTCGCGCAGGCCGCGAGCGCGTAGAGAAGCGCTATTCGTGGGACCGGATCGCCACGGAGACACTTCGCGCGTACCGCCGGGTGACCGCGGCCGGACGGGCGCGAAACAACAGCGAGCCCGGTCGCGGCCGCTCGCTCGACGGCAGCGCCGAGCGACCGGCGACGGGTAGGCGATAGCCGTGTCTCGGCGCTACGAACGTGCGCTGGTCACCGGCGGTTGCGGGTTCGTCGGATCGCACCTGTGTGAGCAGTTGCTCGACGCGGGCGCAGCCGTTCTCGCGCTCGACAACTTCGCCACCTCCACACCGGACAACGTCGCCCGGCTGCTGGACCGACCAGGGTTCGACCTCGTGCGGCACGACGTCACCGAGCCGTGGCCCGCGGTGGGCTCGTTCGACCTCGTCTTCCACCTCGCCTCCGCCGCGTCGCCTCCGGACTACCTGCGGCTGCCGATCGAGACGCTGCGAGCCGGTGCACTAGGAACCGCCAACGCCCTCGACCTGGCCGAGCGGGATCGAGCTCGATTCGTACTCGCGTCCACGAGCGAGGTATACGGCGACCCGGCCGTCCACCCGCAGCCCGAGAGTTACTGGGGCAACGTCAACCCGGTCGGTCCGCGCAGCGTCTACGACGAGGCGAAACGTTTTGCCGAGGCTTTGACTATGGCATTTCGCCGGGAACGAGGAGTGCAGACCGGAATAGCACGGATTTTCAATACCTACGGTCCGTATATGCGGACCGACGACGGACGAATGGTTCCGACATTCATCGCTCAGGCCTTGGTCGGCGCACCACTCACCATTGCGGGAACCGGCGAGCAAACCCGTTCTCTCTGTTATGTGGAGGATACGGTGCGCGGCCTGATCGCACTCGCTTCCGCCGACCATCCCGGCCCGGTCAATATCGGCAATCCGCACGAAATCACCGTCCGGGGACTCGCCGAGGAAATTCGCGCGATGACCGGCAGCCGATCCGTTGTGCATTTTGTCGACGGCGCGATAGACGATCCGAAACGGCGCTGTCCGGACATCTCGCTGGCTCAGCGCGAACTCGGCTGGCGACCGTTGGTTACCAGGGCGGATGGGTTGCACCGCACGATCGACTGGTTCGCAGGCGGGGCGTTTATGTCGGCGGAACAATTACCGCCTGAGCGGCTCGGTACAGCAAACCAGTTTAGCGGCGGCTTCAGCGGGTAGCGCCCGTATACGTCAGCGGGCAGGTCCCGCGCGTCTCGAACAGAAAGGCGACCCGTGCGCATTCTGGGAGTAAACGCGGTATTCCACGATCCTGCTGCTGCCGTGGTCGTGGACGGCGAGATCGTCGCGGCCGCCGAAGAAGAGCGGTTCACACGTCGCAAACACGGCAAAAGGCCGGTGCCTTTTTCCGCGTGGGAACTGCCCGAGCAAGCGGCAGCATGGTGCCTGGACCGAGCGGGGATACGCCCAGACCAGCTCGACGCGGTGGGCTACTCCTACGACCCGGGGCTGGTCGATCATTCGCTCGGCGGTCTCGACGAGAAAAGCGAGGAGACGCGAACGGATTACGCGTTCAGGGCGCCCGCTTTTCTCCGGGCCGCGTTGCCCGGCCTCGATCCCTCGATCGTGCGCTTCGTGCGGCATCACGTGGCGCACGCCGCGTCAGCAGCGCTCGCGGCGCCGTTCGGCGACTCGGCGGTCCTCGTGGCCGACGGTCGCGGCGAGAGCCAGTCCTATCTCGCCGGAGAGTACCGCGACGGCAAGTTCGTGGAGCTGGCGGCACAGCGGCTGCCGCACTCGCTCGGGCTGATGTACGAGGATCTCACCGCACACCTCGGATTCGCCCGGTCCAGCGACGAATACAAGGTGATGGCCCTCGCCTCCTATGGCACGCCCCGCTTCCTCGACCGCTTCCGGGAACTGGTGTATTCCACCGGTGACGGTGGTTTTCGAACCGAACCCGTGAACTGGGAGTGCTTCGCCCCCGCCGCGACCGGCGGTGACCTCGGCGGGGACCACGCCGACCTCGCCGCGAGCGTCCAACGACGACTCGAGGACGTGTTGCTGGAGTTGACGTCCTGGCTGCATCGTCAGACCGGACAGCGCAATCTCACACTCGCCGGCGGCATCGCGCTGAACTGCGTGGCCAACACCCGGCTGCACGACGAAGGCCCCTACGAACGGATCTGGGTGCAACCGGCGGCGGGTGACGCGGGCACCGCCCTGGGCGCCGCGCTCCAGTTGGCGGCCGAGTTCGGTGAGCGTGCCACCCCGATGTGGGGGGCCGATCTCGGCCGCGAGTGGACGGACCAGGAACTGGAAGCCATTCTCCGCACGGCGAAGATCCGGTACACCAGGTCCGAAGACGTTGCCGCCGAAGTGGCGCAAGCGCTCGCGGAGGACCAGGTGGTGGCCTGGTTCCAGGGCCGGGCCGAATTCGGCCCCCGCGCGCTCGGGCATCGTTCGCTGCTCGCGCATCCCGGTCGGGCGGCCAACCTGGAACGCCTCAACGATGTGAAGGGGCGCGAACAGTTCCGGCCGCTCGCCCCCATGGTGCTCGCCGATCGGGCGTCGGAGATCTTCGGACGCGGACCGTTGCCGAGCCCGTACATGCTGTTCGTCCACGATGTCGCCCCGGCATGGCGCACCCGGATTCCCGCCGTGACGCATGTGGACGGCACCGCGCGGGTGCAGACCGTCGATCCCGCGGACAACCCGGTCTTAGCGCGGATGTTGTCGGAGTTCGCCCGGCGCACAGGGTTGCCCGTGGTGGTCAACACCAGCTTGAACACCGCGGGCAGGCCGATGGTCGATTCGCCTCGCGACGCCCTCGAGTGCTTCGGTTCCGCCCCGATCGACCTGCTGGCCATCGGCCCGTTTCTGGTGCGGCGGCCATGAACGGCCATACCGTGGACTACAGCATCGTGATCCCGACTACGGGCCGGGAAAGTCTTCGGGTGCTGCTCGAGTCGCTCGCCACCGCGGCGGGGCCGAGGCCACGGGAAATCATCGTGGTAGACGATCGTCCCGCAGGCGGGGAACTGCCGCTGCCCGGCACACAGCCTCCGGTGCGAGTCATCCGCTCGGGTGGCCGCGGACCCGCTGCCGCGAGGAACGCGGGATGGCGGCACGCCGCGGGCACGTGGATCGCCTTCCTCGACGACGATGTGATCACCACGCCGGATTGGCCCGCCCGCTTGGCCGAGGACCTGCACGGTCTGGACGAGAAGACGGCGGCTTCCACCGCCCGCATCGAGGTGCCGCTGCCGAAGTACCGGCGACCGACCGACGAGGAACGAGGAACCGCACGGCTGGCCACCGCGCGGTGGATCACAGCGGACATGGCCTACCGCCGGTCGGCGCTGGTCGCGGTCGCAGGCTTCGACGAGCGATTCCCGAGGGCGTTTCGGGAAGACGCCGATCTGGCGCTGCGCGTCTGCCTCGCCGGTTACGTCATCGCACCCGGGCAACGGCTGACTCGCCATCCGGTCCGCGCGTCCTCGGGGGCCTTGGCCAGTGTGCGAGCACAACGCGGGAACGCCGACAACGCGTTGCTGCGGCGCAAGTACGGGGCGCGGTGGCGTCAGCGCATCGGTGAAACCGACGGGCTTCTCCCCCGCCACGCGCTGACCACGGCCGCGGGTGCGCTGGCCATGACGCTCGGCATCGCAGGCCGCAAACGCCCCGCCTTCCTGTCGGCGGCGATCTGGATGACGCTGACCGGCGCATTCGCCACGCGCCGCATCGCGCCGGGGCCTCGCACGCCCGGCGAAATCGGCCGGATGACGGTGAGCAGCGCGCTGATTCCACCGGCTGCGTGCTGGCACCGTCTGCGCGGCGAACTGCGCCACCGGCACGCGACCCACACCTCACCGCTGGCGTTGTTGTTCGACCGGGACGACACCCTCATCGTCGATGTCCCCTACCTCGCCGACCCGGCCGAGGTTCAGCCGGTGCCGGGTGCCGTCGAAGCGCTGGAGATGGCGCGTGCGGCCGGCATACAGCTCGGCATCGTGAGCAACCAGTCCGGTGTCGCGAGAGGATTGATCAGCCCCGGGCAACTGGCGGCGGTGAACGCCCGGGTCGAGGAACTGCTCGGACCTTTCGCGACGTGGCAGGTGTGCGTGCACGGCGAGGGCGACGGCTGCGGGTGTCGCAAACCCGAGCCGGGCATGGTGCGACGGGCAGCCGCGGATCTCGGCGTCGACGTCGGCCGGTGCGTGCTCATCGGCGACATCGGCGCCGATATGGACGCCGCCATATCCGCGGGCGCACGCGCGATCCTGGTGCCCACGGCGAGAACCCGCCCCGAAGAGGTGCATCGCGCGCGTCGGGAAGCGACCGTGGCGCAGGATCTTGTCGAAGCGGTACGGCTGGCGATGGCGGGTGCGCCATGACGCGCCGGGCGCTGGTGGCACGCATGGACAACATCGGCGATGTGCTGCTGGCGGGACCGTGCGTGCGCGCGGTGGCCGCGCACGTCGATGCGGTGACGCTGTTGACCGGGCCGCGAGGCCGCGCCGGCGGCGAGCTCCTTCCGGGTGTGCAACAGGTTCTGACCTGGTGTGCGCCGTGGATCGACCCGGAGCCGCCCGAGATCACCGCGGCGGGCGTGAACGCGTTCATCGAACGGATACGCGCACTCGACGTGGACATCGCGTTGATCCTCACGTCTTTCCACCAGTCGCCGCTACCGCTGGCGCTGCTGCTCAGGATGGCTGGTGTGCGGTGGATCGGCGCGATCTCCGACGACTACCCCGGTTCGCTGCTGGATCTACGCCATCGCGTCGAAGGCGATCCACCCGAAGCCGAACGCGCGCTGTCGCTCGCCGAAGCGGCCGGTTTCCGATTGCCGCGCGGGGACGACGGGAAACTCGCGGTCAGACAACCACTCCCGAAAGTCGGTGGCCTGACCGGCGAACCGGGCTATGTGGTGGTGCATCCCGCCGCCTCGGTACCGGCGCGGCAGCCGTCGGCGGCCCGTTCGGCGGCCATTGTCGCCGCGCTGACCGGCGCCGGTCACCGGGTGATCGTGACCGGCGCCCCCTCCGACCGACCGCTCACCAATGCTGTCGCCGGTGTCCACGCCATCGACCTCGGCGGAGCCACCACCCTGCCCGAGCTCGCCGCCGTGCTCCGCGACGCGAGCGTCGTGGTAGCGCCCAACACCGGTCCGGCGCATCTCGCCGCAGCCGTCGGGACGCCGGTGGTGTCCCTCTTCGCACCGGTCGTGCCCGCCGAGCGCTGGGCACCCTACGGCGTGCCGGTGGCGATGCTCGGCGACCAACGCGCGCCGTGCCGGGGCAGCAGGGCCCGGGAGTGCCCGGTCGCGGGGCACCCATGCCTCGAGTCGATCACCCCCGAGCAGGTCGTCATGGTGGCGGAAGAACTCGGTGCAGGCAAGCGCGAGCGTCTGCGGACAGGAGGTGTGTCGTGATCGAGGAGCATTTCGCGGCTTTGCGTACCGCACTGGAGCGCACAAGTCGCTTCGCACCGAATATCCGCAGGTGGGGGCGGGAACTGGCGGAAGTACTCGACAACGGTGGCAGATTGCTCGCATGCGGCAACGGTGGCAGCGCCGCCGAAGCCCAGCACCTGACCGGTGAACTGGTCGGCCGCTTCCGCACTGAGCGGCGCCCCCTGTCGGCGATCGCCTTGCACGCCGACACCTCGGCGGGCACCGCGATCGTGAACGACTACGGCGCAACCGAATTGTTCGCACGTCAGGTCCGGGCGCACGGCAGGCCCGATGACGTCCTCCTCTTGCTGTCCACCAGCGGCACCAGCCAGAACGTGGTGGCCGCGGCGAAAGCGGCGCGCGACATCGGCATCACCACGTGGGCCATGACCGGACCCGCGCCCAATCCGCTCGCGGCACTGTGCGACGACGCGGTGGCCGTGGAGGCGTCCACCACCGCCACGGTGCAGGAGGTGCATCTGGTCTTGGTGCACGCCTTGTGCGTGGCGCTCGACGACGCACTGGGGGTACCGACATGAAGCCGTTGGTCGTGGTCGGCGACGTCATTCTCGACGTCGACATCGAGGGTGTCGCCGACCGGCTGTCCCCCGAAGCGCCCGTGCCCGTGGTGGACGTGGCACGCCAGTGGATACGTCCGGGCGGCGCCGGCTTGGCCGCCGCGCTGGCCGCCCAGTCGGTCGCCGAGGTCGCGCTGATCACCGCGACCACCGACGACCACGACGGCCGCATCCTCGCGCGACTGCTCGACCAGCACGTGCAGGTCGTTCCGATGCTGCTGCGCGGCGAGACGGTACGAAAGACCCGCGTCCGCGCCTCCGGTCAGTCGCTGCTGCGACTGGACACCGGCGACGGGACCGCGGACGGCGGTCCGGTGAGCGCCGCAGTCACCAGGACGCTGCAGGCGGCCGGGGCGATCCTCGTCGCGGACTACGGCCGGGGTGTGGCCGCGAATCCGAGCATCCGGCACCTGCTGACCGACCTGTCCCGGGCCGTGCCGGTGGTGTGGGATCCACACCCGCGCGGTCCGGCGCCCACGCCGGGTGCGTCGCTGGTCTCACCGAATCTGAGAGAGGCGCGTCAGTTCGCGCCGGGATACGTCGAACCCGACGAGTTGGCGAAGGTGCTTCGCGACGAGTGGTCCGCGGATTCGGTCGCGGTCACCACCGGATCGGGCGGCGCGGTGCTCGCCAATGGGAAACGGCTCACCGTGGTGCCCGTGCCCGCCGAGGTGCGTATCGCCGGGCACGCCGGTTCCGACACCTGCGGCGCGGGCGACCGATTCGCCTCGGCCGCGACCGCCGCGCTCTTCGACGGGTCCACGGTGGCCGATGCGGTGTCGCGCGCCGTGGACGCGGCGGCCGAATTCGTCGCCGCGGGCGGCGCGGTCACGCTGTCCACGCGCGACAGCGCCGCTGTCACCAAGGCGAGCACCGAGGAAGCGGGCGAGTCGGCGTTCGAGGTGGCGGCGCGGATCAGGTCGCGCGGCGGCAGACTCGTCGCCACCGGCGGCTGCTTCGATCTACTGCACCCCGGCCATGTGAGCTTGCTGCGCCAGGCACGCGCCATGGGCGACGCGCTGGTGGTCTGCCTGAACTCCGATGCGTCGGTGCGGCGTCTGAAAGGGCCGCGCCGCCCGATCGTCACCGCACGCGATCGCGCCCGGCTGCTCACCGAATTGTCCTCGGTGGACGCCGTCGTCGTGTTCGACGAGTCCACACCGAGCGCGCTGCTGGACCGCCTGCGTCCCGATGTGTGGGTCAAGGGCGGCGATTACTCCGGCGCCGAGCTGCCCGAGGCCGAAGTCGTTCGCGGCTACGGCGGCGAGATCGCGCTGGTCCCCACGGTTCCCGGTTACTCGACATCACAGCTGGTCGCCGCGGCCCAGGCCGGCGGCTGACCCGACAGCGAAGGAGCACGATGCGAACCCTCGGCAATATCTTGATCACCGGCGGCGCTTCCGGGCTCGGCGCGGCCGTTACCGCCGCCGTGCGCGAGAACGGGGGCCGCCCGTACGTGATCGACCGGGTGGAGCCCGAGACGCCGGTCGACTTCGTGCGTGCCGACCTCGCCGATACCGACGCCGCCGAACAGGCTGTGCACGAGATCATCGAGCGCGCGGGCGGGCGGATCGACGGCGTGTTCACCGCCGCCGGAACCGACGCGTGCGGCCCGCTGGACAAGGTGCCTACGAAGAAGTGGGAATACGTGGTGCAGGTCAATCTGTTCGGCACAGCCGCCGTGATCCGTGCCGCCCTTCCGGCCCTGCGGGAAAGCAAGGGAACGGTAGTCACCTGCGCTTCCACCCTGGGCATCAAAGCGGTCGGTGACGCGACCGCCTATTGCGCTTCGAAATTCGGCGTCGTCGGCTTCACCAGGGCGCTCGCCGCCGAGACGGCGGGCAGCGTCGGGGTGACGTTGCTGATCCCGGGCGGAATGCATACCGCGTTCTTCGACGACCGCGACGAGCAGTACAAGCCGCCGCCCGACGCGAAACTCAACCAACCCCACGACGTCGCCGCCGCGGTGGTCTTCGCGCTGAGCCAGCCGCCCGGCTGCGAGGTCAGGGAGATGGTCGTGTGCGCGTCGGAAGAAGGTTCGTGGCCTTGACGCACTCGATTCTCGTGCTCCGCGCACTCGGGCTCGGCGATCTGCTGACCATCGTGCCCGCCCTGCGCGGACTGAGAAACGCCTACCCGGACGGCCGGGTGGTGCTCGCCGCGCCGGAACCGCTCCGCGAGCTGGTGGGACTCATCGACGCGGTCGATGAACTGCTGCCGACCGCGGGACTCGGTGCGCTGCGGTGGCCGGGCCCGCCGCCGAGGCTGGCGGTCAACTTGCACGGCAGCGGGCCGGAGAGCATCCGAGATCTGCTGGCGTCACGCCCGAATACCCTGCTGACCCATCACCATCCGGATTTCCCCGAGTTGCCCGGCCTCGAGTGGCGCGAGGACATGCACGAGGTGGAGCGCTGGTGCCGCCTGCTCGAATACGGAGGAATCGGCGCCGATCCCACCGCGCTGCTGCTGCCCGCGCCACCGGAGCCCGCCGAGTCGAACGTGGTCGTGATCCATCCGGGCGCGGCTTATCCCGCGCGCCGCTGGCCATCCGAACGTTTCGCGCGCGTGGCTCGGGAACTCAGCGGCAACGGCCACCGAGTGGTGATCACCGGGACAGCAGGCGAGATGCGGTTGGCGAACGCGGTCGCCGAGAACGCGGGGTTGCCGCCCTCAGCGGTGTACGCGGGACGCACCGGCCTGGCCGATCTCGCCGCGCTGGTGGCCCACGCGGCCCTGGTGGTGTGCGGCGACACCGGCGTAGGGCATCTCGCCACCGCCTTCGGCACACCGTCGGTACTGCTGTTCGGCCCCACGCCTCCGCACCGGTGGGGACCGCCCGCGGCCGCGAGACACCACGTGACGCTGTGGGCGGGGGAAGCCAGCGACCCGAATACCGACCATCCGCATCCCGGACTGCTCATGGTGCGACCGGAACAGGTGCTGACGGCCGCGACCGGGTTGCTCGCAGAGCGGGTGCGCCATGGGTAGTCGCGTCGGCGTTGTGGGCGCCGGTTATGTGGGGCTCACCAGTGCCGCGTGCCTCGCCCACTTGGGACATCACGTGGTCTGTGTCGACAATGACGAGTCGAAGGTAGCGGCTCTTCGCGCGGGTACGGTCGCGATCGTCGAGCCCGGCTTGCCGGAGCTGGTGCGCGAGGGGCTCTCGGAGAACCGGCTCTTCTTCACGTCCGACCCAGCGTCGCTGCACGAATGCGAAGTGGTCCTGTTGTGCCTTCCCACGCCCATGGGCACCGGTGGCACGGCCGACCTGGGCGCATTCGAGGACGCGCTCGAGACGTTGTCCACCGTCCTACCGCCGGATTGTGTGCTCGTCACCAAGTCCACCGTGCCGGTGGGCACGGCGGCGCGAATTCCCGCGCTGTCCGGCCTCGCGAGCACGGCAGTCGTCAGCAACCCCGAATTCCTCCGGGAGGGCCACGCGGTGCAGGACTTCCTGCGTCCCGACCGCATTGTGGTCGGTGCGGCCGAGCAGGACCGGGAGTCGGCCGACCGTGTCGCGGCGCTCTACGCGGGCACGGGCGCGCCGGTGCTGCGAACGGACTCGGCCAGCGCGGAACTCGCCAAGTACGCCAGCAACGCCTTCCTCGCGGTCAAACTCTCGTTCGTGAACACGCTCGCCGAACTGTGCGAACGGGTCGGAGCCGATATCACGAAAGTCACCGACGCGATGGGAATGGACGATCGGATCGGCCCGGACTTCTTGGCGCCCGGCCCCGGCTGGGGCGGCTCGTGCCTGCCCAAGGACACGCGCGCGCTCTTGCGAGCCGCGGAGACTTCGGGCGTCGACTTCGCGATCGTCCGTGATGCCCTGCGCGCCAACGACTATCAGCACGCGATGATGATGCGCAAGATCCGTCGCGCGGCCACCGGTGCGGTCGACGGCTCACTGGCGGGCACGCGCATCGGCGTACTCGGCCTCGCGTTCAAAGCCGGGACGGGCGACCTGCGCGACTCCCCCGCCGTCGCGGTCGCGCGGCAACTGGCCCATCACGACGCCACGGTCACCGCATACGACCCGTGCGTCCCGGACTCGAGCGCCCGCGACCTGCGCGGCATCCGCGTGGTGGACGACCCGTATCTGGTGGCGAAGGACGCGGGCGCGATCGTCATCCTCACCGAATGGCCCGAGTTCCGTTCCCTCGACTGGTCGAGACTCGCGACCGACGTCGACCGGGCTGTCATCGTGGACACCAGGAATCTGCTCGATGAGCAACTGCTGAGCGGCACCGAGTTCACCTTGCTGGGCAACGGTACTGTCGGCTCCTTCGGTGGCTGACGCAGCTGTCGCTGCCGAACGATCCGCGGTTCGTATCGGCATGATCGCGATCGGTCGACACCGACGTCCACAGGACTGAGAAGTGAATCGCTTCTCAGGGGCTCCAGCTCACAGACCGAGCCAGTTCTGTTTCGAGTGCTCGAGTCGGGATGGTTGGGCTCAGTGACCGCGCTCGACCGCTGCGGATGGTCCGTCAGATCGCGAGGCTACGCCGTCTAGCGGCAGCACACTCGAAGGGAGTTCCACTCGGTTCGAATCCTTTCTCGGTCGGGGACCCTCTTATGGTTGTGACACTCGAATCGAGACGAGCGACCGCGATCGACGCCTGCGTGGTCCCCATCCCGCACCATCGCCAGCCCCCGCGTCGGACCATCGAGGAGGTGGGTGGAGTGGATCGTGGATGGGTCGGTGAACAGCTGGTGGAAGCGGCCCAGCATGGCGACCGGGAGGCGATCTCCGCGATCATCGATGGGGCCCATCCGCACGTGCGGCGCTTCGCACAGCACTTGTGCGCGTCCTCCGCCGACGCCGAAGACGCCGCACAAGAGGCCTTGATCATCTTGTATCGCAAGATCGGGACCCTGCGCGCCGCGACAGCCATCGCGTCATGGATGTTCCGCATCGTCCGCAACGAATGCCTGCGCCGCACCCGATACCTACTCGACCGCGGACCGCAGATCGGCCCCGCCGTGCCCGACGCTGTCGCCTCCGCCGAGGACGAAGTCCTGCGCCGGCTCGACACCGACCAGCTCACCCAGGCGATCAGCGCCTTGCCCGATCTCCAGCGCAGAGTTCTGATCATGCGCGATGTGCTCGGCTATCCCGGGCACGCGACTGCCGTCGCCCTCGGCCTGAGCACAGCGGCAATGAAATCGCAGCTGCACCGCGCACGCGCCGCGATCCGCCACAGTCTCAACCCCTAGTCCGGGCAACAAATTTCGGCCGTCGATCGCGCCATCACTACCACCCTTACGAATCGAAGGAAAACCTCACCATGCTCGCAACCGGATCCCCCGCGCCCGAAATGGAATTCGAAGCCACCACCGGGCAGACTTGGCGTCTGTCCGACTACCGCGGTGTGCACAGCGCACTGCTGTATTTCATGCGCTCGACGTCATGCCCGATCTGCAACCGGCACGTGCGCGATCTCGTCGCACATCGAGACGAGTTCGACTCCAACAACATTGGTGTCCTCATAGCGGTCCCCGAGGACCGCACCGCCGGCCTGGCCTGGCAAACCGAAAACGGCATCCCCTTCCCCGTCCTGGCCAGCTCGGCGGGCACCCCTCACGAATCAATCGGCCTGACCCGCAACTTCTTCGGCACGATGCAGCAGTCCGGCACCATCCTCATCGACTCCGACGGCATCATCCGCCACACCCACAGCGCCACCCTTCCTACCAACAGCTACGACAGGAAGGGCATCCTCGCGGCCGTCGATTCCCTGGGCAGCCGTGCAGGTTTGTGACGCTTCGGTTCCATCGAGGTCCACGTCCACCGCGGCCGATCTGAAGGGTCTCCTCCGCCGGGAATGGAAAGACCGACACCCGCCACCGGACCGTAATTGTTTCCAGCCCGTTGTCGATACCCTCCGCCAGTCGGAGCCGAGGCCATCGACAACGGGCTGGACTTGGTTTTTGCCAACTGCGACGGCGGCATCAAGACTCCACGACTTCACTCTGGCAGTGGCGCCGAACACGCGGCCACGGGCTGGGCCACGACGAAGATCTGCCGCAGAACCGACGCATCACTCGTCGCCACGCGATACAGCCCCAAGCCGCCATCCAGCAGCAACTCGCCCCGCAAAAGACGCCGTCACGAAGCGGCGCAACATCGACTAACCAACCGAAGCACCTGATCACCGCAGCACTGATACGGCTCGCGGGAAATAAACGTGTTGTCAGACCTCCGAAACGGACAAAACCAGGGTCGAACTGATACGTTCGCCCTGGTCACAGCTCCCCCATCTGGACTCGAACCAGAAACCTGCCGTTGTTGGTTCGGGGGCTGGTCGGTGTTCACACCCGATCACGCCAGGCCACGATAGATGATCTACCTGCGACGATGCCGGGGGCATGGTGCACGACTGTTCACAGACGATCACGGACAATCACCCTCAATTCTTGGTGTAACCTTGGGATGGATCAAATCCGCCGCTACCGTCGCGGTCCGGCATTTCGTACGACGGCGCGGGCCGTTTGGATCGCACGTCCGGCTGGGGTGTCGCCCGCGCGGGTCTCCTGTGGGCATTGGTGCATCGGGCCGGTGCGCAGCATTCAGCTTGCCCTGCCCAACTCCTTCTCCAGAACGGCCGACGAGTCCGGCGCCATTTCCGCCGATGCGATGTAGTGCCGCTCCGTGATCCCCTCCCGGGCATGTCCCAGTTGTTTCGCCGCTGTCCTGGCATCCGAGCCCTCAGCGATCAGCGTGGCAACCGTCTTTCGGAACGTATACTGCGTCACATCCTTGTAGACGGTGCCGCGTGCGGCGCGCCAGGTGCGGTTGAAGTTGTGTGGATCGCGTAGCACTCCACCACGCCCCGGGAATACAAGAGCCGTCTGATCATTCACCTCCACCACCTCGCCGCGAACCTCGCGCAGTGCCTTCACCTCACACATCCGTCCGCACTTCGGGTCGTCTTGCAACCGCTTCAACATGTCTACGGCGAACCCGGGCAGCGCGACAGTTCGGTGCCCCGCGTCTGTCTTCGTCCATTCCTGCCGGAACAGTCCCTTACCTTTGGGACTGCCCCGGCTTTGGTTGACCCGCGGGGTTGCTGGGTTCAGGCCGCGAGTGCGGTCTGTTTGATTGTCTCAAACTCGACGGGAGTGAGTTTGCCGAGTCCGCGTTGTCGCCGTTTGCGGTGGTAGGTTCTCTCGATCCAGGTCACGATTGCCAGGCGCAGTTCGGCTCTGGTCGACCAGCGTTGCCGGTCGAGGACATTGCGCTGGAGCAGAGCGAAAAACGACTCCATTGCAGCGTTGTCACCACATGCCCCGACTCGGCCCATGGAACCACGCAAACCGTTGCGCGACAGTAAACTAACGAACTTGCGTGACCGGAACTGGCTACCCCTGTCGGAGTGCACAATCGTGCCGGCTGGTGCCCGCACGGCGATGGCGTTGTTCAACGCTTTGACCGCCAGCGACGCCTTCATGCGCGAGTCGAGGGAGTAGCCGACGATCCTGTTGGAATAGCAGTCCTTGATCGCGCACAAATACAGCTTGCCCTCGCCGGTGGGGTGCTCTGTGATGTCGGTGAGCCATCGCTGATCCGGCGCAGTCGCGGTGAATTCGCGCTGGAGGAGGTCGTCGTGAACCGGTGGGCCGGCCTTTCGGGTCAATCCTCGTTTCTTGGCGAAGCTGCTCCAGATTCGCTGGATCGAGCAGAGTCTGGCCACCCTGTTCTCCCCGGCGGTGATCCCGCGCGCGGGTAGCTCGTCGGCGATGAACCGATAGCCGAACGCTGGGTCGTCGGCGTGGATGTCGTAGGCGGCGTTGATCGGATGCGCGTCGTCCCGATCACGTTGCGATACAGGGTTTTTCTTCCACTTGTAGAACGCTTGTGTGGTGAAGCCCAATACCCGGCAGGTCACCGCGACAGGCACCTTCACAGGTGCCGTGTCGGCGGCGAGGTCAAGGACCAGCGGGTACATCATTTTGGGTTGATGTCGCGGGACAGGTAGGCGACCGCGCGACGCATGACCTCGGCTTCTTGTTCGAGCTGCCGTATCCGTTTACGGGCCTCGCGCAGCTCAGTGGACTCGTCGCGGGTGACACCGGGACGGGCACCGTCTTCGATGTCGGCCTGTTTGAGCCAGTTCTTCAGGCAGCTCTGCGAGATCCCGAAATCCTTGGCGATCTGAGTCAGCGACGATTCGCCCTTACGGGCGACCGCGACCACATCGCGACGGAACTCCTCGGGGAACGGCTTGGGCATGATGACGATCCTTCCACTGCGAAGACCGAAGTCCTCACAGATCAGGAGTCAACCGAACCAGGGGCAGTCCCCGTTGCGACCCGACTTGCCTGGACTCCCCTTCGACTTCACCATCTCGTCAAAGCGCTCTCCGCAGGGGTCGGGAGCAGATCCGTTCGACAACCGCCTCCAAGCACTCGACCTCAGGATGCCCTCCCCTGAACTACAACCGGATTCGGCCAGACATCGTTTGTGACTAGCACCAGCCTCGGTGCAATCGCGATGCCGCCGCAGCTGGGCCGACCGGCACGCCACCTGATCGGTGACACCTAGTAACAGGAGGGACAGCAGTTCCGCTTTGGCTTTGTGGCTGCTGTCACCCGCGACGCACGCCGGGCGATCGACTGCGCTTTGCGGCGGGCGATCTCGTCGTGACACAGCACCTGCAGGAACTCGATATGCCCGAGGTCACCGGCGCGGGCCCGCGCCAGCCGGGACTCGAGTGTCTGCAGCATGCCCGACAGCTTCAGGGTGCGCAGTGCCTGCTCCAAGGCGACATCGATGATCACGCCGACACCCCCGCCCCGCGCTCGCCGTCCGCACCATCACCTTGAGCGAGGTTCGCAGCGGTGGCGGAGCGATGATGACGACACCGAGGTGATGCCGGTGATCGACGCGCTGTAGATGACCAGTAGGGACTGCACCATCAACATGGCCCGCTCCGTTTTCAGGAGCGGGTTCTTGACGTTGCGGAGGCTTTCAGTAGCTCCAGTCGGCGCGGCCGAATTGACTGGGCGGTCAGCTCTCCCGGTACCGCGCCAGCACCTGCTTTACGGCATCCGTGACCGGTGGTTCCTCGACCAGGTTGGTCCAGGTGTAGGCGTCGTGTTCGGTCAGTTCCACGGGCTCGGCATGGCCGACTTCGATGGCGAAGTTGAACTGTCGGCTTTTCTTGCCGCTGCCGGATTGGTAGTCGAACTCGCCGAGGTAGTTCGTGATGGCGGTGACGTCGAGGCCGGTCTCTTCTTTGACTTCCCGAATGAGGGCTTGGTCGATGGCTTCGCCGGGGTCGACCTTGCCGCTGGGAAGTTCCCAGATTCCGCCCATGAAGTCGTCGGCGGGGCGTTGCAGCAGGAGGACTTTGCCGTTGTGTTGGACGACGGCGCCGACGACGAGTTGTTGCACCTCGTCCCGGTCGGCTTCCAGTGTCAACTCGTCCAGCAGTGTTGTCTCGATCATCGAGCCCTATCCTTTCAGGTCGGCGTGGTGGGTGATCACTTTGTAGAGCGCTTCGATGTAGCGGTCGACGAGCGGCAGGTCCGAGTCTCGATGCCAAACGGGGAGCTTGAGAGTGGCGTGGTGCAGTGCTTCGGCCCGCGGGTAGTCGCCGGGGGCGTATGCCAGCTTGCCAGTGAAAGCCGGGAACAGCGGACCTGGCTCTTGGAAGAGTGGTAGGAGATTGAGTGGGCAGGTTGATCCTGGCCGATCGAACTCAGTGCAGCCCTCGGCCTGCAACGCGGCGTGGAAGCGCTCGACCGGCACGTCATCGAAGAATTCACCGTCGTAGAGAATCGTGAGTCCGTACCAGGCTGGTCGCGTGTGTGGTTCGTGCCAGGTGATGGTCAGGCCCGGCTCTCGTTGAAGTTCGTCGTGGATGTACCCGGCGATGCGCTGACGCCCTGCGAGGTAGTCATCCAGACGTGAAAGCTGTTCCAGCGCACAGGCTGCCGCCAGCGGGTGAATGCGATGCTTGAGTCCCATTCCCGTCACGGCGTAGCGACTATGGATGGAACGTGCTGGGATTTCGTTTCGGCACCGCTTGTTGTACTGGCCGTGCAGCAAGACGCGGTGGTACACCTGCTCGTCGTCGGTGAGTATGAAGCCGCCTTCCCCGGCCGACAGCGGTTTCGGCCCGTTCATGCTGAACGCGGCGGCTTGTCCGAACGTGCCAAGCTTCTGCCCACCGATGCTGGCGCCGTGAGCGTGGGAAGCGTCTTCGAGCAGCAGCACGCCATGGGCATCCGCCACGGTTTTCAGACGTCGAACCTGAGCTGGCATCCCCCACATATGCGTCACCACAATGGCTTTGGTGCGGCCGGTGATGCGGCGAGGGATGTCGTCCGGGTCGAGATTGCCGCTGCCGTCACAATCGGCCAGGACAGGGGTCGCACCAAGGTGCAGCAGTGGTGTGGCGGTGGCGAAAAAGGTATACGCAGGCACAATCACCTCGTCGCCCGGTCCGATGCCGCAGGCAGCGTATATCGAATACAGCGCAGCGGTGCCTGAGCTGGTGAGGATGGCGTAGCGGGCACCGAAGTACTGCTGGAGCGCGTCTTCCAGTCGAGCGATGACACCGGAGCGGTCGTAGATCGAGATGCCCTCATCGAGCTGATCGAGGATGGCAATGCTGGTGGCCTCGGTCAGTGGCGGCCAGGAAAAGTGCGGTGCCGCCTCGGTTATGACGGGTGGGCCGCCGAGCAGCGCGAGTGGTGAGGTCACAAGAGTTCCTTGGGATTGATGTGGGTGTGGGTGCGTGCGGCCTCGTAGCAGGCGGCGACGAAGGCCATGTGAGTGAGGTTTTCGGCTGGACAGCTGAGGTTCGGTCGGGTGCCGTCGATGACGCGGTGGAAGTAGTCGATTTGGCAAGCTGCGGCCGAGGGCCAGGCTTGTTCACGATGCAGCGACTCGATGACCTCGCCGCTGTTGGTGAGTCGGCGGATGCGGCCACGTTCCAGATGGACGACGCCGTCGGACCCGACGAGCCGGATCTCTTCGGTCTTCGGCCCGATGAACCGCGAGAGCAGTAACGAGCCGTAGAGGCCGCTGTCGTAGAAAAAGTGAACGAGTGCAGTGTCTTCGGCGTCGTAACGTCGGTCCGGTCGCGCACCGACCGACAGCTCGGCTGTGATGCTGTCGGGCAATCCGAAGTACCACAGGAGCAGGTCGATGAGGTGGTAGCCCATGTCGATCACGCAGCCACCGCCCGCCTTGGCGGTCTGCCCGCGCCAACCCTCAGACGGGTCATCGACATGCACGGTGTAGCGGGCGTCGATCAGAAACGGCGTGCCGATCTGGTCGGCGAGCTGCGGGAAGCTCGTGTAGATCGGATTGAATCGCCGTTGCAGCGTGACCATCAGCTTGATGCCGGATCGTTCGCACAACTTCGCCAGTTCGATAGCCTCCACCAGGTCAGTGGCGAACGGCTTCTCCTTGAGCACGTGGACCCGATGCTCTGCGGCACACTCGATCACCGCCCTGCCAACATCGTGCGGCACGCAGACCACCACCAGGTCGAGCGGCTCGGCCTCGAACATCTCGCGGTAATCGGCGAAGCCGGGCACATGATGCAGTGTTTCCTGCTGACGCACCACACTCGCGTCCTCATCACAGACGGCGGCTAGCTCGACGTGATGTGAGGCCACAAGTGCTGGAAGGTGATCGTTGATCGCCTGGCGCCCGAGGCCCACGACACCGGCGCGCAGTGTCGTGCTGCGGTCAGCGACACGGCGCGATGTGCGCCACCCCGATTCAATGTCCGTGCGGACGATGCGCGACAGCGGTGCTGCACCGAGCGCGCCTCGGACCGATTCACATGGTCTCATTCGATCCCCCAACTGATCGTTGTGCAGACGGCCCCCTGCCTATCGGAGCCGTCGTTCCAGCCTCACGCACGCGGCGCTTCTCGAAGAGGGCAAGTTACGGGGCAGATCGTCTGCCCGACCGAGGGTCGGTGCTGCTGGATAGACTGAACCGACCGATATCGGCGAGGGGACGCATGCGACCGAACGTGCAACTCCAGCAGCGACGGGAAGCCACACCGTCGCGGGTGACACCTGGTCAGGTGATGGGCCGCGCCGAGCTGGCCGAGGCCGTCAACGCCTACATCTGGCGCCAGCACGGCCAGCGGCGCGAACTCGATGCCCACACCATCGCCCGCTACGAGCGCGGCACCGTCCGCTGGCCCAACGAGCTCTACCGCGAAGCGTTCCGCTCCATCCTGCAGGCCACCGATAGTGAACTGGGCTTCATCCCGAATCGAAGGCGCCGCGAAGCAGCGGCGCAGCCCGACAGCATGCTCGCGATAAACCTGTTCAGCCCATTCTCCCCCGACATCGGTCCAGCCGACCTTTCTGGCCAGTACTCCGACGACAAACCGATTGGCCGTATCGGCATGACCGAGGTCATCGACGTCCAAATAGCCACGCGCACAATTGCTTCGGCGGAGAACCTACGTGGCGGCGGCTCGATCAGCTTTGTCGCGGGCAGGCAACTTGGCCGCTTCGCGGGACTCCTCGATGCCAAGGCGTCGCCGAGCACCCGCAGGGCTCTGCTCGAAGCGATTGGCAACTTCGGCAGCGTCGCCGGATATGCAGCCTTCGACATCGGCGATCACACGGCGGCCGAGCGGAGGTTCCGGCTCGCACTATGGTGCGCCGACACCGCCGGATCCTGGGAGCTGCGTGCCAGCACGCTGGCCGATATGGCGCGCAAGATGGCATATATCGGTAACGCTGATGGCGCGTTGTCGCTCATCGAGCTGGCCCACGTGCGATCCGACCGGCTGTCCGCCACAACCCGCGCCATGCTCAGTGCCCTGCGCGCCCAATACTTGGCCGCCATGAAACGACCCGACGAAGCACTCTCCGAGGTCGCCCGCGCCGACGAATACTTTGCCCAGCGCAGCCCCGCCACCGACGCCCCCTGGCTGTGCTTCTACGACGAGGCCGAGCACCTCGGCAGCACCGGCAAAGCCCTGATCCCGATCGCACAAACTCGACACCGAATCGAATTGGCAGCGCCCAGGATTCAGCAGGCCATCGAGCTTCAGGCTGCGGAATACCCTCGGTCCCAAACGTTTTCGCTCACCCGACTGGCTACCTTGACCATGCAGCTCGGCGATCCGAAGGAAGCAGTCGCCCTTGGAATCCGTGCCGCCACACAGGCGGGCCAGCTCGATTCCCATCGCATCCACAACGAACTACAGCGATTGGCCGCTGCTTCCTCACCTCACCGGCGAATGAGCGACGTCGTCGAACTACGCGAAGTCATCACCCGCCGATCTGCGGCGAAAGCAGCACTATGACCGCCACGACGGCATCCAAGGAACTACTGGCGAAGGCCGCCCAACAAGCCGGGCTCGAGCTGCATCACCCGGAGGTGATCCGCGAAGGGTCCCACGCCATCTACCGGGTCAGTGACATCGTCGCGCGGATCGGAAGGCCCGGCAGCCTGAAGGATGCCGAGCGAGAGCTGCGCGTGTCACGATGGCTCAACAGTTCCGGCATCCCAACGGTGGAGGCGGTATCGGAACTGCTTCAACCGATCGTTGTCGACGACCGACCCGTCACCTGGTGGCACCTCATCCCGGACCATCGGCCAGCCACGCCTGCCGAGCTCGGAGCCATGCTCCGAGCACTCCATTCGCTGCCACCGCCGGCCGATCCCGACCTGCCGAGACACGACCCGCTCGGTGATCTTCCCGCCCGGTTGGCGACTGCGGGCACAGTGGACGACGGTGACCGAACATGGCTGCTGACACGCTACGACGAGCTTCGCAAGCAATATGACAAGCTGCCGGATCCCCTGCGCCTCGTGGTCATTCATGGCGATGCCTGGCAAGGCAACCTGGTCGTGCCCCCGTCAGGTCTTCCGACGGTGCTGGATCTCGACAAGGTGTCGCTTGGCCGACCGGAATGGGATCTCATTCAACTCGCCGTCGACTACACCGATTTCGCGCGAGTCCCCGACGCCGACTACCTGTCCTTTGTGAACGCCTATGGCGGCTACGACGTCACGACCCAGCCAGACTTCCGCGTATTCGCCGATATCCAGGAACTCAGATGGGTCGGGTTTGCTCTTGAACGAGCCTGTGGGAGCAGAACTGCTGCGAGGCAGGCGAATCATCGAATCGCTTGCCTCCGCGGAGCAGTGCCGCTGCCGTGGCAATGGGAAGCACTGTAACGGCGGCGGTCGACCAGAAGGCCCTCGTGTCCGTTTAGGCGGCGATCGCGGATTCCTTTCGCGCGTAGTCGGCGTACAAGAGGTCAAGCCAGGGGTAATTACACCGAATCTGGCTCAGAATCCAGCCCAGCAACCCGCTGAGCTGTCACACCAGTAGGTCTCCGGACTCACCTGGGGGATTCACAAACTTTCCGAGTGATCGCCGTCGGCGAGGCATACGAATCGAAGGCAGCAGCGCACAAGGGCATCGAATCGATCAAGACGAACGCACCGGGCGCCGAAGTGGTTGACCTGACCTGAACCATCCGCACCGCGCGGCGACCGGAATGCCACTACAGCGCGGGTGTTCGGGCAGACGACGGCCAGCTGCCCCCGGCTCCGCATCACCGCTTTCTCAACACGTTTTACACGCAACATGGTGACCGCCCACCTGGTGTTACGCCTCTGCCTGAGCCATTGTGAGCGGTGTCGATAAACCGATCGGTTCTCGACATCCCGCGGGTTTCATCCGTATGGGGTGATCCCTGCGCCTGGGAGGTGCTCATAGCCTGTGGTTGAGCGCCGCGTAGAGGTGGGAGCCACTGTGCGGGTCTGCCGTGCGCTGACCCATTCGACCGCCTCAGCCGACACAGCCTGGCATTCCGCGTGATCTGGCCGGGTTCGTGTCATGCATTGCTTACAGGCCCAGCACACGATTTGTTGGAGGGGCAATGACCAGAACCGATCCACAGAACTTCACTACCCTGCTCGACAGCATCGCCCAGCGCCGCAGCGGCGGCGATGGCGCAGTTTCGGCGCGGTCCTCCACTCACATCCCCGCCCCTGAGGTCAGGGCGGCCGGTATTCCGCAGGAGGTCAAAGACGCCCTCCAACCTGCCGAAACGGGCATGCTGGACCAGTTCAGGGACACCGTGTCCAACACGGATTCGGGCGTTCAGCGCGTCCGCGCCGGTGCCATGTCCGCCCAACAGTTTGAGGAACTGATCGACCAACTGGCGAACAGCGCCATCAACCAGTTCCAGCAGCGGCAGGACTCGACCAAGGAAAAACTCAAAGACCTCGGCCACCAGCACCCCGACTGGATGCAGACGATCCTCTCCGTATTCAACACGGTCACCGACCTCTTGATAGACGTGCTGGGCCGGAAAGTCGACTTCCTCCAATCGCTGCCCTCGAACTTCGACCAGCAGGCGAGTCGGGTGTTTCAAACCTTCGGCGACCTGGAGAATCGCCTCATAGACCGGTGGCGCCAAATCCTGGGGTGACCGCCGACGGCGGAACCTATGCCCGGCCTACCGCAGTAGCCGCGAGAACCCGGTAGCCGGAACAAGCATCGCAACACCCAAGACGGTCCCGGAGCACTCCGGGACCGTCGGGCGTACTGGAGCATGTGATGGGTATGACGTCCATCGCTGCGCACAGGTGTTGAGAATCGTTCCATTTACCCACACCCGCGCAACCCACGGCCGCCCCTTGCGAAGCACCAGGTCGAGCGATCCGCGGATGTGTCGAGAAAACCTGTCGAGAACGGTTGGCGTGTAACAAGTAATCCCACGGCTCACCAACTTCAGCTACAGCAAGCAGCTCGCCATGCTTGTGCCGGCCGATTCGGTGGAAACAGTTTTTCGCGAGGTGAATTCGATCCTCAAGGATGCGACGCCAGCATCGTGGGAGACGACGCTATGGCCCGGCACCCCTGAGGATGTTCGAGACCTATACGAGGCGATGGTCCGCACCGTGGGGACCGCCTCAGTTCTGCCAGGTGCGGTGAGTCCCGGGGCCGCTAAGGCGTTCATCGCCCTCGCCGAGAAGTGGGGGGCGAACTACAGCACGTTCATCGGGAACGCGATTCGGGGTTTGGAGATGCTGCCCGAGGGTGCGCGCGTCGAGTTGCTGACGAGCGACTAGTAACGCACGCCCAGCGAGTGGATCAGAACGTTTGTCGCGCTGTGCCTCGGCGAGGGCTCGGCCGATCTTGCTACCGCCACTCATACGTTGAGCCCATGCCGACAGCCCCGGCGCGACGCTGCCGAACGCAGTGCCTACCCTCAAACCAAGAGGCGCAACCGCAGTTTCACCGCGACTCCGCTCGATCGCCCGAATGGTTGCGCGCGCAACATCTTCGGGAGACCGCGTACCGGTCCAAGCTTCGTAGGTCTCGCCCATACCTGAAGATGGATCTCGTGACCAGCGATACCGACATCCGGTCACGCGCTGCCGTCGAGGACGATCTCAAGCCCTTTACCTCGGCTGCCTCGGCCGCCCTCGTGCTCGCCAACCGCTACGACGGCATCGACCTGCCCGGGAAGGACTGCGAACTGGTTGTGCTAGACGGGCTGCCAATCGGGAGTGACCTCCAGGAGCAGTTCCTGCACTACTCCGTCGGCGCGGTGACGGTGTTGCAGGAACGCGTCCGCGCGCGAATCATGCAGGGCTCGGGCCGCGCCACCCGCAACGCCCGGGATCGCGCCACAGTGGTAATCCTGCGCAACGATCTGATTTCGTACCTGGACAACTCTGAGGTGCACAGGGCGCTGCACCCCGAGGTGCAGGCCGAACTGGAATTCGGGCAACGCAACAGCATGGGTGAAGACACCACCTCGGCTGACCTGCTGGACCTGCTGGCGTTGTTTGAAGCGAACGGCCGAGAGTGGTCGGAAGCTGACCGCAGCATCGCCGAGGACCGCGACAAGCGCCAGGTCGTCATGCCACAGGGCACCGAGGCCCTGCAGAAGGCCGTTAAACATGAGGTGATTGCCTGGGAAGAGATTGGGAAGGGCAGTGGGAGCGGGCACTGTCCGCTATCTGCCAAGTGCTAGACCAACTCACCGGCACCGGCACCGCGAAGCGGTACGTCGCGCTTTGGAACTACCTCGGCTTCGTCATCGCACGCCGACTGGCTATGCAGACCGGTAGCACCACGTTCACCGACACCGCCCGCAACTACTACGAGGAAGCGCGAATCGCGGCTCGAGGGACCTCGTGGGCATCCACGATGACCACGCCGTCCGAACAGAGCATCGTCCCGCCGCCTCCCAGCTTGGATCCCCTCGACGAGATCGCGATGCAGACCGTGCTTGCCGACCGCCACGATCTCGCATCCCCACAACGGTTCCACACAGCGGTCACCACCGCACGGGCCGGCCTGGAGACCACCGACGACAACGATCCCTTCGAAGCCGCCCTGGTCACGCTCGGCAAGCTCGCTGGTGCCACGGAAAGCTACACCTACGACGACGGCGTGGAACAGGCCAAACCGGACGCGGTCTGGATCTTCGGCGACGTTCAGTGGGTCGTCTGGGAAGCCAAGAGCATGGCCACAGACAAAGGGTCGATCGGCCCAACGAACGTGCAACAAGCCGGTGGCCAGTTGCGGACTGTCGAGGCGGACCGGAAGACACCGGAACCGGGCGATACAGCGTGCCTGCTGGTCAGCCGCAAACCCAACGTCTTAGACAGCGCCCGCAACCTCGCAGAGGAGCACGTGTTCCTCGTGCGTCCTGATACAGCGCTGGACCTGTTCGACAAGATCGTCCGCGCTTGGCACAAACTCCGTAGTCGCGACCTGTCTGCGGTCGACACCGTCGGCGCGGCAGAGATCTTCCATTCTGAAGGTGCTCTGCCGACCCAGTGGCTCCCAGCCCTTCGCGAATTCCCGCTCCGGCGGCCTCAGCAGTAGCTCAGCTAGGCGCCTGTCCCATACCGCAAGCCCACCGCGCGCGAACTTCGGTCCACAGAGCGGTCCAGTCCAGGCCCCACGTCCCCGGCTGTTTCAGCCAGGGACGCGGGCCACTGATCCGCTCACGGTCTGTGAGGGTTCGTTTGGTTGGCGGCGAAGCCGTGGCATGGCAGGTTTCAGGCTCCGGTGTCTTTCGCGGCGCGGACCCGGTCTTCCCAGCGGGCCTGGCGGCGGTGCCGTAGTTCCGGGTCAGTGAGCTGACCACGTCTGGTGTTAGGGACAAATGCTGTCAAACGCAGCCCCGTCGACATCGGTGAACCGCAGTTGCGCGCCTGGGTGCGGTCCTTTCATTCGCGTGACCAGTCACATGCCGGTGGGCCAGCCCGACAACTGCGCCAGGGCGGTGTAGCCAGACAGATGCGCAGCCGCTCAGAACGAATAGCCCGCTTCAACTACTCACTGCCGCCCTGAGTGCATCCGGTCGTCTGCGTTCCCATATTCGATGCGCCCCGCCGAGGGCACGAGTCTGCCACGTTCAACCGTCGAGCCGGAAGCGACAAGCCGATGGGCCATACCCACAGGGAAACGGTTGCAACGTAAGGAAGTTTAGACCGGAATTCTTGGCGTATTCTTGGTCGCTGCCCGCAGACTAGAACAGGTCAGGCACGATGACCGTGCCTGACCTGTTGGTTATGCTCCCCCATCTGGACTCGAACCAGAAACCTGCCGATTAACAGTCGGCTGCTCTGCCAATTGAGCTATAGGGGATTGCCCTCGGCTCGTCCGATTGGTATCGGGCGGGCCGAGGAGAAACTTTAGCGTATGGCTGGGCGGGAGCCCAAATCGTGTCGCTACCTGCTGACTTGTCCTCGAGGGCGGGGGTGGCGCCACGGGGTGTCCGGATCGACAGGCGTGTGGGGCGTCGGGCAGGATGGGGGCGGCGAACTGGCAACTGGGAGGAGCACATCGAGATGCTGCGGTTGATCATCGGCGTGGCGGCCGGGTATGTACTCGGCAGCAAGGCCGGGCGGGCTCGCTACGAACAGATCAGCGCCGCGACCCGCGCGCTGACCGAGAGCCCGGTGACCCGCAAGCTCGTGCTCGTCGGCAGGCAGAAGCTGGCGGACAAGCTCAGCACCCGTCCCCGGCTGGAGCCGATGGAGCCGCTCGACGAGCGGACCACCGTCCTGGTGCCGCACGACCAACTCCGTCGCTGACCTGCGCCGACACCTGACGTACCCATCCCTCGCACCTGTCGGATCACGTGCGAGGGATCACGCGGAAACTGACGAGGGCGGCCGCTAGGCTCCGGTGGCGAAATCGCCGTGGTTGCCCATCGCCTGGGTGAGCAGGCTCTTGCGGTACTGCTCCAGGGCGACGAGGTCGCCGAAGAGGGCGAAGTAGGCGTCCGGTTGTTCGGTCGAGGAGACCCGCTGCAGCTTGGACTTGAGTTCGGCGATCTGCCTGCCGACCCAGGCCTCCTGGGTGCGGGCCAGCACACCGGCGACGAAGCGCGGGATGTCGGCTTCCGTCTTCACCGGCAGCGGCTCGTTGGCCAGCTCCGACAGCAGGGCGCGCACGGTCAGGTCCTCGGTGCGATCCGCGACGGCGTTGACCCACTCGGCGCCGCCGAGCCCGGCCGCCGTACCGCCCGCCTCGGCGATCAGGGTGCGAACCATCGCGTAGGCGGGATGGGTGAAGGCCTCGGACTCGAGGGCGTCGAAACCCGCTCCCGCCATCGCCGGGTACTGAAGAGCTGCGGCCAGCACCTGTCGTTGCGGCAGGAGCGTGGGATCGTTCGGCTTCGGCCGGGCCGCCGGATGTTCGGCGACCACTTCGCGCTTCGCGGCCGGACGCGCCACTCCAGCGCGGCCTCCGTCGTTGCGTGGCCGCTTGGCCTCCTCGCCGACGCGGCGCACCACGGTCTGGATGTCGTCCCAGCCGACCCAGCCGGCCAGTTTGGTGGCGTACGCCTTGCGCAGGGCGTTGTCCTTGATCTGCGCGACCACCGGCACCGCCCGACGCAGCGCCTCGACCTGCCCCTCCGCGGTGTCCAGGTTGTGGTCGGCCAGCAGGCCGCGGATCACGAACTCGTACAGCGGGGTCCGGCGGGCGACGAGGTCGCGCACGGCGGCGTCACCGGAGTGCTGCCGCAGCTCGCACGGGTCCTGCCCGTCCGGTGCGATCGCGATATAAGTCTGACCGGCCAATTTCTGGTCGCCCGAGAATGCTTTCAGAGCCGCCGCCTGGCCCGCAGCGTCGCCGTCGAAGGTGTAGATGATCTCGCCGCGCCAGAAGTTGTCGTCCATCATGAGGCGGCGCAACAAGGCGAGATGCTCGTCGCCGAAGGCGGTGCCGCACGAGGCGACGGCGGTTTTCACCCCGGCCAGGTGCATCGCCATGACGTCGGTGTAGCCCTCGACCACCACCGCCTGATGACCCTTGGCGATCTCACGCTTGGCGAGGTCGAGGCCGAACAGCACCTGAGACTTCTTGTACAGCAACGTTTCCGGAGTGTTGATGTACTTGCCGGGCATGGTGTCGTCATCGAAGAGCTTGCGGGCGCCGAACCCGATGACGTCGCCGGAGAGGTTCCGGATCGGCCACAGCAGACGCCGGTGGAAGCGGTCGATCGGGCCGCGCTGACCTTGCCGGGACAGCCCGGCCGCCTCCAGCTCCTTGAAGTCGAACCCCTTGCGGAGCAGGTGCTTGGTGAGCGCGTCCCACCCTGCCGGGGCGTAGCCGCAGCCGAAATGGTGCGCGGCCGCCGCGTCGAAGTTGCGATCGGTGAGATATTTGCGCGCGGCCTCGGCTTCCGGCTCGCGCAACTGGGCGACATAGAACTCGTGCGCGGCCGCGTTCGCCGCGACCAGCCGGGACCGCGTGCCGCGGTCGCGCTGCACCGAGGTGCCGCCGCCCTCGTAGTTGATCTGGTAACCGATCCGGTCGGCCAGCTGCTCGACCGACTCGACGAACCCGACGTGCTCGATCTTCTGCATGAAGGCGAACACGTCGCCGCCCTCACCGCAGCCGAAGCAGTGGAACAGGCCGTGGTTGGGCCGCACGTGGAACGAGGGTGACTTCTCGTCGTGGAACGGGCACAGGCCCTTCATGGAGTCCGCTCCGGCGCGCTTGAGCGCGACGTACTCCCCCACCACGTCTTCGATCCGGACGCGTTCGCGTATTGCCGCGATATCACGATCTGGAAGTCGTCCGGCCACGGCTGAGAGTCTAGGCGAACGCGGGGCCGACGCGCCCGGGCGGCTCGGCCCAGCGGGTCAGGTCCTTCAGGATCGATCGAGTTCCGCGCGGACCGCCGCGACCGTTTCGACCAGCCGAGCCTGGTGCGTGCCCTGCCAGTAGATCCGACCGCAATCGCGGCACTGCCGGAACGTGTCGTAATAGCGCCGGGTGAGCGGTTCCAGCCGGTCTTCGACCTCGGCTTTGGCGACCTCGACGACGACACCGCCACAGCGCAGGCAGCGGGTGAACGGCGCCAGGCACGCGAGGAGATCGAGCCGCCGGATCAGCTCGAGGACCTGGTCGAACGGCTGCTCGGATCGGATGTAGACGCCGTGCGTGACGTTGCGGCGTTTCAACAGCCCGCGGTCCCGGGTGAGCAGGATCCGGTGCTCGGCCGCCGAGACCTCGGCGAGTTCGGCGTCCTCGGCGTCCCACCGGCAGAGCACGTCCAGGCCCAGCAGTCGCATCAGCTTGGCGAGGCCGCCGAGATTCACATCCGCGAGGAAACGTGGCGTACGCAACGGGTGCGGGCGAACCCTGGTCACGCGGCTGATGTCGAGGGTCTCGAACACGGGATACGCCGTGATCCGCCCGTCGGGGCGCGGGCGATGGTCGAAATCGACCGATTGTCCGTCGACCAGGACCAGGTCGACCTCGGTGTGTGGAATGCCAGCGGCCTCGATGACGTCCTTCACCGTCTGGTGCGGCCGCGACGGCCGCCGCAGCGCGGTGTACCGCTCGCCCGGCCGCAGGAAGTCGTTCAGCTCGGCGTAGACCCTCAGCTCGACGCTCATTCGACGAACAACGCCATCGAGGCGGTGAATCCGTGCAACGCGTTGCGGCCCGCGATCGGCCCGATCTCGCCCGCGGCGAAGAAACCCGCGAGGGGGATGCCGTCGAGCAGATCCTCGATCGTCGTGGCATCGTGATCGGCGACCCCGAACATCCGGCGGCCGCGTCCGTTGCAGGTGAACAGCAACGCGCCGGCCGGACGTCCGGGAATTTCCGTCCGCGCCCGCTCCAGGGCCGCTCGCAGGTCCTGGTCCGCCCCGATCGCGTCGCGGACCTGGAATTGCACGGTCGTGCCGACCTCCACGACCTCGCCGACCTCGATCGCGCCACTGGACGGATCGGCGCCGAGCAGGCCACGGACCAGGAAGTCGCCTTGCCCCGGCTCGACCAGATGCTCGTCGACCACGAATCCGATCTGCAAGCCGCGCGCGAGCTGTTCCTGCTGATCGGGTGGCAGCACGGCGACGATCTCCCGCAAACGCTCGATCGGCGGCTGACCGCCGAGCCCGGTGATCACCGTGCCGTCCGCGCCGGTGACCGTGTAGGGGTAGCCGATCGGCCGGCAACCCTGCGACACGATCGGCACGCCGTGCAGTCCCGGGAGCCGCACGCCGACCGCGCCGGATGTCACCACGGTGTGGTCACGGAACAGCCGGCTGCCTTCCGGCCCCCGGCCGCCGCTCACCAACCCGCCCATGACGACGGTGCCGGGCAGGTCCGTGTTCACGTACTCCAGCAGCAGGTCGGCCGGGAACGAGTACGGGTCGGGCAGTAGCAGGTGGAAGTCGCGCGCGGCTTTGTCGAAGCGATAACCGGCCAGCAGCCCGCCACTGGCCGTGCGGAGGAAGTCCAATTGGAAGGTCTCGGCGGCGGGCAGTCCGGAGGCCAGCCACACCGCCACCGCGGGCTCGTCCTCGATCTCGCGGCGGCCCGCTACGACCGCCTGCGCCACGCATCCGATCAGGGCGGGTACCCGGACCGTCCGATGGACGCCGTACAGCACTTCCACGGCGTCGTCGGTGTGCGCGCGGGATGCGAGGAGGACAGCGAGCGACGGCGCGTCGTCCGCGAGTTGATCGCGGGCGAGCGCTGCGGCCTCCCTGCCCGCCTGCCGCGCATCGGACGCGGTGGAGAGCCCTACTCCGATCCGCACCCTTCCATGGTAGCCAACCTGGGCGGATGGGGATGTTGTTGCGGCACAGCAGATTTCATCATCGATGACGGAGTTTGCCCGCACTGTGGAGTGTTCTGGCGCGGTGCCACTCGCTCAGGGAGGCCGTCGGCGTAACTGTCTGGTGCACGTCTGGAGCTTGCCGCCTCGGCGGTGCAACATAGATTCGCGATTGTTGCGATCCGATTGCTGTTCGACAAATGTGAGCCGCCCGCTATCTTCCCAACCCCGAGAGGTCGGGCGGATCTGAGTCACAATAGCGCCACCACAGTCTGCTTTCGGCCACGCGAGATCAGAATGTCGGCGCAGGCCAGTGCACCGCGGCAAGAGCTGGATGAGGACTAGCGGGAGACATCGTGAGTCAGCCGTCGCGGATCGACACCGGCGAACTTCGCGCGATGGTCTCGACACTGGAGCGCCTCATCGCCGAGGCATCCCGGACAGTCGGCGAGTTGAAGGCAACCATCGCATCCGCCGAGACGCTCATCGGCGACCACCACGACGATTCCCCGGTTCCGGTGCGAGCCGATGCCCCGCTCGCCCAGGCCCCCGCGGCTGCACCGCCGGGCGCGTCGGAACGCAAGGCGCTGCCCACCCCATGGTCTCGCAGAGCCCCGGCGACGCCTTGGTCGCAGCGTGTCGTCAGGCCGTGCCCGACGGTGCCGAGCATCCCGATTCGAGTTTCCGCGGCGCGCGCGGTGGATTTACCGGCCGCAGAACTGTCAGTACCCTCACGGCAACAAACGGCGCCTCGTTACGCGGAATCCGACTTCCCGCGAGACCGGGGCAGCTTGGTCGACGACTCCGTGCCGGTCGAGCGAACCGTTTTCACCGGCGATTCCCAACCCACCCCCCGAGTCTTTCTCCCCGCGGACTCGGCACCGATCCGGAAGACCGATTACAGAGACCAGTCGGCGGTCATTCCGCCCACCGCGTCCACATCCATCGGGCGGTCCGGGCTCATCGACGACTCGACCCCTTTCCAGCGCACCGATGCCGTAGGACTCGGCCCACGCATGCGCGACGCCCCGACGACCGACATCACCGACTTTGCTCCCGCAGGGCAGACCGCCGCCGCGCCCCACCGCGAATCGGTCCCGAAGACGACCGAGGCCGACGGTTTCACACCTCGCCGACATATCGACTCTGCCGACGAATCCAGCCCGATCCAGCGGACCGGCCCCGCAGCGCGCACCGCGGCCGTCCAGGCGCCCGATGTCCCGGCGGTCCGCCGGACTGACATCACAGACCATCCGGCCGGGCAGCCGACCGACACCACGCCGGACTCTGCACTCGTCCGGCAGTCCGGCATCGCTGACAACTTCTCGACGAGTCCGAAAGGCCACGCGGAACGTCCTGCGGTAAGCCAGTCGGCCGACTCCCGGCCCATCCCCCAGCCGAACTCGACTGACGACAGCGACCTCAGCCGACGGCCTGAAGCCACAGGCCCGCCCACGCCGATCGACCTCAACCACCCCGGACCCATTCAGCAGGACACCGCTGACGACGCCGCGCCAGCACCGCAGATCGAGACCGAACCGGACTCGGCAGCCGTCCCACGAATCGACACCCCGCACCGCACCGAAGACCTCCACCCGATCGGCATCGCGGAGGACGCGGCCTCGACACGCCCACCCGACCCCGGTCCTTCCCTCGACACCGCCGCCGAACCGGTGGTCATCGAGCGAACCGACCCCGCGAGCCGCCCAGCACGCGCCATCGCGGACGAGGCCCCACCGCGAGGCGACAACGAGCGTCGCCCCGAACTGATTTCGCCGATCGACCTCGCGAACTGCCTGGCATCGGCTCAGCGAACAGTTTCCCGATCCACCGAGTCCGCCACCCCTTGGGGCCTGGCACCCCGCCGGCAGCCCGACAGCACCCATGACTCCGCACCCATCCGGCAGGTCGAGGCCGGACACGGCATCGCAGCCGACGGGAGGACCGACGCCGGCGCCGCCCTCCAGGAGACCGACCCCGTCCGCCCCTCCGCAGTGAGGGACTTCCCGCCCACCCAGCCGGGCGATTTCGCCGACGGCTTCGTACTCAGCCGACGGACCGAAGCCACGAGCCCGCTCGCGCCTCTGGAACACACCGCGAGCGCCAACCATCCCGGAGGCATCGAGGAGACGGGGGTCGGCGTCCCCTCAGCCTCGATCGACACCGCCACCGGCTCAGCCGCCTCTCCACGGATCGACGTGTCGCACGACAGCGATGCCATCCCGCCGATCGGTAGTTCGAAAGGTGCCCCCGCGGCCCGCCGGAACGATTCCGGACCTCACCGACGGACCGGCAGCACAAGCAACTTCGTGTCCACCCCGCGAACCGACCCCGCCTCCCTCGAGCAGAGCAAGACTCCAGTCCACCGGGAACCGGTACAGCGGACCGCTGACCCAGCAGCCCGTGCATCAGATCGGCCGGCCACCGCCCCCGCGCCGCAACGCGACCGCACCCCCGACTCCGCACCCGAGCAACGGAATGCCCCGGCACCCAGCGAGCAGACAACCACCAGGCACCGCCCTCCACCACCGCGAACCGACACCACCGAGGCCTCCGAGGCCTCCGAGGCGAGCCGGATCGCCCAGGAGATGGCGGAGCGGCACGACTTGGAAATCGTCGGGTTCGATGCCGGGAACGTCGACAGCCAAGCGGTCCGTGAGATTGTTTCCGCCATCGATGATCTGCTGGCGAAATACCCGATTCCGTTGCGGGGGATCGAACTCACCGACGATCCGGAATCGCGTCCGAGGCCGAACCCCACAACGATGACGCAGGGACCGGCTGAGGTTTGGATAGTCCTGGATAAAGCCGCCCCGCATCCGCCGGGCGGGGCGGCTCCACAGCAAACGCGAAGAGTCTTTCGGAGGCGCGGGCCTGTCGAGCGACCGATGTATACGACGGTCGTCCGCGAATTCGCGAGGGCATTGGACGTCGCGGGTGGTTTTCGAGCTCGTCAGGAAGCGTTGCGTACGTTGATCAACGAGTCCCTGCTCCGTGGCGGCAGTGGCGCCGGTCTGCTGGACCCCGGCCGGGCTCTGGTGGAGGGCTTCACCGAGGTGGTCCTGCGTGGGGATCGCGCGGGGGCGTCGGCGAAGGAACTACACGCGGCACTGGTGAAAATGGCGCGCGCGGATTCCACCGATGTGCCGGAGCACGCCGACCCGACGGAGTCCACCGATCTGCCGGAGGCCACCGACCTGACGGCGTGACCGCGCTGCCGCCGCACGCCTTCGGGTTCAGGCGTCCAGGTGGGCGGCGACTTGCTCCAGGCGGCTTTCGGTGTAGGAGGCGATCTGGTCCACGACGACGCGCACGCGGGCCGCATCGTCGGGCGCGGCATTCCAGAACGGCAGCAATTGCGGATCGAGGCTGTGCGGGGCGGTGGCCAGCAACCGATCGGCCACGGCGAGGATGCGTTCACGCTGGGCCGCCTGCCGCAAACGGTGCGCCGGGTCGGACATCACGTAGCGCAACGCGACGGTCTTCAACAGCGCCACCTCGGCGGCGACGATGCGCGGCACCTCCAGGTCGGCGGCGTAGCGGGACAACGGTTCCGGACCGGCCACCTCTTTCGTCGCCATGATCGCGGCGGTGGCGAAGCGACCGACGAGCTCGCTGGTGAGGCGCTTGAGCGCGACCGAGGCGGTGAACGTGCCGTCGTAGCCGGACGCCGCCGCGACCACCGGGAGTTCCGAGAGTCGTTGTGCGGCGGCGATCAGTTCGTCGGCCGCCAGCGAGTGCTGGAACTGGCCGAGCGCCGCGAGCGCGTCCTGTTCGCCGGGATCGGCCAGCGCGCGCAGGTCGATCCGGCCCGCGATGACGCCGTCCTCGACGTCGTGCACCGAGTAGGCCACGTCGTCGGACCAGTCCATGATCTGGCATTCGAGGCTGCGGCGCCGGTCCGGCGCGCCCTTGCGAATCCACTCCAGGCGCTCGGCGTCGACCTCGTAGGCGCCGAACTTGGTACCGGGACCGGTTCGGCCCCACGGGTATTTGATCGCCGCGTCGAGCGCGGCGCGGGTGAGGTTGAGGCCCGCGCTGGTGGCGTCGGGCTCGAGCACTTTGGGTTCGAGGCGGGTGAGGATGCGTAGGTTCTGCGCGTTGCCTTCGAACCCGCCATAGGCGTCGGCGAAGGTGTCGAGGGCCTTCTCACCGTTGTGGCCGTAGGGCGGGTGGCCGATGTCGTGGGCCAGACCGGCCAGATCGACCAGGTCCGGATCGCAGCCGAGGCCGTCGGCGATGCTACGGCCGATCTGGGCGACTTCGATGGAATGGGTGAGGCGGGTTCGCGGCGTATCCCCGTCGCGCGGGCCCATGACCTGTGTTTTGTCGGCGAGCCTGCGCAGGGCCGCGGAGTGCAGCACGCGGGCGCGGTCGCGGGCGAACTCGGTGCGGTGGCCGGTCTCGAACTCGCTGCGCGGCGGGCCGAGGCCCGCGGTCTTGGCGCCCTCGACGACGAGGCGTTCGGTGTCGTGGTCGGTGTACCGAGCGCTCATCCGGGTGTCACTGTCCCGCCGTGTAGGCGAAGTCCGCCGAGAAATGGGTGAGCTGGTACCACAGCAGGGCGCCGGTCTCCCGGGCGATGCCGTGCGCCTGGGATTCGCGGGTGTAGACGGCGGGGCCGGTTCTGGTCGGGGCGGTCCACGCCGCCAGCCCTTCGTCCCGGGCCATGGTGCGGGTGCGCAGCGAGTGCCACGGATCGCTGACCAGCACCGCCGAGGACATGTCCCGCGCCCGCATCGCCGTCGCCACCGCCTCGACACTGCGCAAGGTGTCCGAACCGGTTTCTACCGCGAGGATCTTGTCACTCGGCACGCCACGCGCCTGCAGATAGTTCTTGCCCGAGGCGGCTTCGGTGAACAGATCACCCTCCTGTTTGCCGCCCACGGTGATGACACGCGGCGCGACACCGGCCCGGAACAGTCTGTACGCCCGGTCGAGTCGCGCTTCGAACACCGAGGACGGGGTCCCGGAGTACTGCGCCGCGCCGAGCACCACGATCGCGTCGGCCTTCGTGTAGTCATCGATGCGCGCAACCTGCCACACGCGCAACGCCGTCCCTCCGACCAGCACCGCCCCCATCACCACCGAGCCGATGACCAGTCGACGCGCCCAGCGCAGCAACCCCGCCCCGAAGCCGTGCGGCCGGGCTGGGTCGGGAGCCGGGAGAGCTCGGGTGCGCATCGTTGGCAAATCCACTCCCCAAGTCTGCCAGGAGCCGCGCAACCCCTGGACCGGCAACCGTCAGAGCCGAATTCTCGCACTCGGTCGCCGTGCGAGGACGACGGTTCACCAGCCGCGCGCACGCCAGTCCGGGAGGTGGGGGCGTTCGGTGCCGAGGGTGGTGTCGTCGCCGTGACCGGGGTAGACGACGGTGTCGTCGGAGTAGCGGTCGAAGAGTTTGGCCGAGACGTCGGTGAAGAGAGTGGTGAAGTCCTCCGGCGAGGTGGTGCGCCCGACGCCGCCGGGAAACAGCGAGTCCCCGGTGAACAGGTGGGTGCGTCCCGCCCCGTCGGTGAGCGCGAGGGTGATCGAACCCGGTGTGTGACCCCGCAGGTGGATGACCTCGAAGACCAAGTCGCCGACCGTGACGGTGTCGCCCTCTGCGAGCAACCGGTCGGGGCGGACCGGGAGCGGGTCGGCGTCGAGCGGATGGGCCGCGGTGGGAGCACCGGTGGCGGCGGTGGTCTCCCGCAGCGCCATCCAGTGGTCGCGGTGCTGATGCGTGGTGACGATCAGCTGGACTTGCCCGGGCGCCTCCTGCTCGAGGAGCGCCGCGATGCGCGGCGCCTCGTTGGCGGCGTCGATGAGCAAAGCGGCCCCGGTGCCGGTGCACTGCACCAGGTAGCAGTTGTTGTCCATGCCGCCGACGGACATCTTGACGATGCGTGCGCCGGGGACCTCGCGCTGCTGCGGGTTCGAATCCGGGGACACGTGGCCGCTGTAGGAGCGATCGATGGTGATCACGAGACGATGCTAGCGAGCTAGATTCGTGCCATGTCACTGCCGCCGCGGATCCGCCTCGCTCGCTCGCTCGCGATCAGCGTCCTGCTGGCCGCGATCGCCCTGCTGGTCGCTCCGATGGTCGCGGCGGAACCTCCGCCGCGGATGAACACCTACGTGGAGGACTCGGCCGGCGCGCTCGACGAGCGTCAGCGCGATCGGGTGCGCAGTGCGGTGGACCAGCTCTACGCCGACCAGCAGATCCGGCTGTGGGTGGTGTACGTGCGCGGCTTCGACGGGCTCGCCCCGCAGGAGTGGGCCCGGCGCACCGCCACGCTGTCCGGGTTCGGCGAACGGGACCTGCTGCTCGCGGTCGCCACGCAGGACCGCGCGTACTGGTTGGAGGGCGCGCTGCCCAGCGGCGTCCGCGAAGCCGAACTCGACGGCATCCTGATCAGCGAGGTCGAGCCCGCCCTGCGCGACGGCCGTTGGGCCGACGCCGCAGTGGCGACGGCAGACGGACTGAACGCGGCGATGCGCGGTGGCGGGGTGAGCCTGCGCGCTCTGCTCGTCCTCGGCCTGCTGGTCGTTCTGGTGGCGGGCGGCCTCGTCTGGTACGCGCGCAAACGGCGCCGCGACCGGTTCGAGGCCGAGCTGGCGGCGGCGCGGCAACTGGATCCGGAGAATTCCGCGGCGCTGTCGGCGTTGCCGGTGGAGGCGCTGCACGCCCGTTCGCGCGAGGCGCTGGTGGAGATCGACAACGCGATCCGCACCAGCGGCGAGGAACTCGACCTCGCCACGGGCGAGTTCGGCGCCACCGCCACCACTGTCTTCCGCACCGCCCTCGACAACGCGAAGGCCGCTGCCGCCGAGGCGTTCGCGATCCGGCAACGCCTCGACGACGCCTTCCAGGAGACGCCGGAGGAACAGCGGTCGCTGCTGGTCCACCTGATCGGCACGGTGGGGCGCGCCGACCGGGACCTCGACGCGCGGGTCGCCGAATTCGACGCCATGCGCGATCTGCTGCTCGACGCCTCGGCTCGGCTGGAGGTGCTCACCAGGGACGTCGTCGACGTCATCGCACGGATCCCCGCTTCGGAGGCCGAGTTCGATCGGCTCGCCGCCATCCATCCGGCCGGTGTCCTCGCGCCGATCGAGGACAACGTCCGGATGGCCCGTGAGCGAATCGCCTTCGCGGAGCAGAACATCGATGCGGGGCACAACGCACTCGCCCAGCCGGTCGGCAAGCAGGGCGCGGCGGTCGCCGCCATTCGTTCCGCCGAAGCCGCGATCGGTCAGGCCCGCGCCTTGCTCGACGCGGTCGACAACGCGTCGAGCGCCATCCAGCAAGCCCGCGACGGTCTTCCCGGTGTGCTGGAGGAGTTGCGCCGCGACATCGATGCCGCCGACGAGCTCTCCGGCTACGGCGGGCCGGATCTGGCGGAGGCTCGCACCGCGGCGCAGTCGGCGCTGACGAAGGCGACGTCCGCGGGAGGCGCCGACCCGCTGGGCGCCTTCCACGACGCGGTCACCGCCGACGCCGAGCTGGACCGCGCCCTCGCCGCCGCCACCGACCGCAAACTCGCCGCCGAGGACCTGCGCCGCAGGCTCGACCGGACGCTCACCGACGCGCACACCCGGATCGGTGCGGCCGCCGACTACGTCACCACACGTCGCGGCGGCGTCGACGCCGAAGCGCGCACCCGGCTCTCCGAAGCGCAGCGCAACCTCGACGAGGCGCAGCGGCTGAGCGCGGGCGATCCGGTCGAGGCACTGCGGCGCGCGGGGACGGCGGCGGAGCTGGCGGGGCGAGCGCTGCACGCGGCTCAGGCGAGCGTGCGGGCATGGGAGGCGCAGCAGGTTCCCTCCGGCGGCGTCCACACCGGGGCTGTGCTCGGCGGGATCCTGCTCGAAGGACTGCTCCGCGGGGCGGCGGGCGGCGCTCGGCATTCCGGGGGCGGGTGGAGCCCCGGCTCGTTCGGCGGTTCCTCCGGCTCGCGGCGGATCGGTCGCGGCGGACGATTCTGACGCGGCTTGACCCGGACACCGTGTGAGGTCGTAGACCAGGACTCGTCATGTTGAGTATCGGAGATTTCGCCAGGCACGGACAGGTGTCGGTGCGCATGCTGCGCCACTACGACGCGATCGGGCTGTTGCGGCCGGACCGGGTCGACCCCACGAGCGGTTACCGCTATTACGACGCGGGACAACTGGCACGGCTCAATCGCATCGTCGCGCTGAAGGATCTCGGCTTCACCTTGGAACAGGTGCGCCGGATCCTGGACGAGCGGGTGGGCGGCGCCGAACTGCGCGGCATGCTCATGCTCCGCCGCGCCGAGCTCGAGCAGCGCATCACCAGCGACCGCGCCCGCCTGACCCAGGTCGAGACGAGACTCCGCATCATCGAGAAGGAGGGCTGCATGCCTGCCCACGATGTGGTGATCAAATCCGTTCCCGCCGTTCGAGTAGCCGAATTGACCGGTGTGGCAGCCGATTTCGAACCCGGGTCGGTCGGACCGGTGATCGGTCCGCTGTTCGAGGAACTGTGCGAGCGGCTGGAGCGTGCCCAGGTCGCACCCGTCGGTTCCGGCATCGCCTACTACGAAGAACGCGCCGACGGCACGATGCTCGCCCACGCGGCGATGCCGGTCGACCTCGATCCGGACGGCGAGCACGATTTCGCGGTGGTGGACCTGCCCGCCATCGACCAGGCCGCGACCGTGGTGCATCGCGGCAGCATGGACCTGGTCCTGGAACCCTGGCAGGCGCTCGGACGCTGGATCGACGAGAACGGCTATCGCATCACCGGTCCGAGCCGCGAGGTGCATTTGGTCTACACCGAGGACGTCGCGGGCTGGGTCACCGAGTTGCAGGAGCCCATTCAGCCGAAATAGGTACGCGTCGTGGCGGCCGTAACGCTCGGCCGCCACGATGCCTCTGCGTGCCCGCCTGGATCAGCCCGCGCAGACCGCCGCGAGAGCGGTCAGCTCGGCCCGCACTGCCGCGAGCAGGCCTTCGGCGTGCGCGCCGCCACCGAGCACGCCGACGGTCAGCTCACCGGCGAAGGTGTAGACGAGATAGGTGACCGCCGCCGACGCGCCCGCGGAGGGACGGGGATGCGCGGAGAGGTAGACGATCTCGTAGTCGGTCAACTCGAGACCAGCCGGGAGGCGGAACGCAGGAACGACGCCGGTGTTGGTCACCGCGATATGTCCGGCGAGCGAGTGCCGCCTGGTCACGCCGTAGAAGTCAGGGAAATGCAGTACCGATTGCCGCACGACGCCCTCGGCGAGATCGTGCGCCAGCCGGGCCGAAATGCGTTGTGCGAGTTCGAGGAAGTCGGCCGCCGGATCCACCTCCGCGGCGAAGGAGGCCATGCCCGCCATGTTGGTGCCCGCCGCGGCGGCGACCGGCGGCGTCAACCGGCTGCGCAGGTCCACGGGATACAAGCAGCCCAGCGGCGTCGCGCCTCCGGTGGTCTCGCGCGCGTGGGCGCGCAGCAGTGCGGCGGTGAGCAGGCCGTTCACCGTCACGCCCGTCTTGCGCCCGAGGTCGATGATGCGCGCGGTGGCGGCGCGATCCAGCTGCACACGCAGCGGGCGCGCCAGCGTGCTCGGCGCGGGCTGCGCACCGTCGGATGGCGCGTCCCTCGCTTCCGGCGGGAGCGGCTTGGTCACGTCCTCGAAGCCGGAGACCGCTGCCCGGGAGATGCCGCGCGCCGCGACATGCCACTCCAAGGATTGCGGAATCTCATGTGGGGCAACGCTCGTCCGCCCGCCTTCGACTATGCCGGTGTAGAAGTCCCACAGTCGCGACAGCAGTTCGACACAGTGCCCGGCATCGGCGACGCTGTGGTGAGCGAACAGCGTGACACGCCATTCCTCCGCGCTCGCCCTCGCCACTTCCAGATAGGCCAACTGGACCGCGGGATCCGCGGCGGGGATGCCGACTGCCGCCACGTCACCCTCCCGCACGGACACCGGAGCCCATGCCCGCTGGTCTGCGGCGAGCAGATATCCCTGTCCCGCAACACCTTCCATGATGCGGCAGCCGATCACCGGATACGCGCGCCGCAGCGTCGCGAATGCCTCGCGCAGCGCTGTCACGTCGAGCGCTCCCCGTACCGACACCGACCGGCCCGTGTAGGTTCCATGCCGCACGAACCGCTGCTCCGACGGCGCCAATACCCGAATCAGCGCGTCCTCATCCCACAACACCTCGCAAGGGTGCGGCACCGCGGACACAGGTGCAAACCGACCGGGCGGGCGGATGAGGAAGACTGCCGGTATGAGTCTCGCGGCAGAGTTGGAGAAGATCGGCCTGGCTTCGGTGGAGGAGCAGCTGGCCCATCCCACCGTGGTGGGCATCGCCGAGGGCACCTTGCCCGAATCGGTTTTCCGGTCCTGGTTGGAGCAGGACTATCTGTTCCTGCTCGACTACGTCCGAGTGTTCGCCCGCCTCGCCTGGCAGGCGCCTGCAGCCCATCTCGGCGACTTGGTCGATCTCGCGCACGCCACCTACCACGACGAACTGTCGCTGCATCGTTCGCTGGCCGCCGAATTCGGCGCCGATCTCGACGGCGCCGTCAAAGGCGCGCCGTGCGCGGCGTACACGGCGTTTCTTCTGGACTCCGCCGCGTCCTACGGCGAGGGCCTCGCCGCCCTCTACCCGTGCATGTGGGGGTACTCCACGCTCGGCGCGCGGCTGGCGCTGCGCCCGCCCGCCGAACCGCGCTACCGCCGCTGGGTCGACACCTACGCCGATCCGGGATTCGCCGCCCTCGCCCGTCGATGCGCCCAGATGATCGATGAATCCGGCGCCGACCCGGTGCGCGCGAAGGAGCTGTTCGGCGAAGGGCTGCGACACGAACTCGCGTTCTGGGACGTGCCCAGCTGATTCATCGAAGGCGAGACCGAATTACATTGCCACCGCAGATCACCCGGCGCGACCACCCGGGTGACTTAGGCTGACCCCGTGAGCAAGGACCACGTGCGGGCATCCGACGCCGATCGCGAGAAGATCGTCGACCAACTGCGGCATGCGATGAACCAGGGCAGGCTGACGCTGCCCGAATTCGACGAACGGCTGCAACAGGTGTATTCCGCCAAGACCTATGGGGAACTCACGCCATTACTGTCCGACCTTCCCGCACAACGGGAATCGCGACCGGCGCGCGGCACCGGCATTCCCCAGTGGATCATCATCATGTGGACGCCGTGGGCGTTCGTCAACGCGCTGTGCGTGGCGATCTACCTGGCCACCGGCGCGGGCTACTTCTGGCCGTTCTGGGTCGCGGTGCCGTGGGGTCTGGCGCTGCTCATTCCGACCACGATCGGCATCGTCACCCGCGGGAAGAGCCGCTGAACGACAGCGCTCCGCGGCCGATCACGACCACGGAGCGCCGCACCGGGATCAGGCGCCGATCAGGTGCTGGGCGAGATAGCCCTCGACCTTGTCCAGCGCGATGCGCTCCTGGGTCATGCTGTCGCGCTCACGAATGGTCACCGCTTGGTCGTCGAGCGTCTCGAAGTCGACGGTGATGCAGAACGGCGTGCCGATCTCGTCCTGGCGGCGGTAGCGGCGGCCGATGGCGCCCGCGTCGTCGAACTCGACGTTCCAGTTCTTGCGCAGCTGCGCGGCCAGGTCTTTGGCCTTGGGCGTGAGATCGGCGTTGCGCGAGAGCGGAAGCACCGCCGCCTTCACGGGCGCGAGGCGGCGATCCAGGCGCAGCACGGTCCGGGTGTCCACGCCGCCCTTGGCGTTGGGCGCCTCGTCCTCGGCGTAGGCGTCGACCAGGAAGGCCATCAGGGAGCGGGTGAGGCCCGCCGCAGGCTCGATGACGTACGGAATGTAGCGCTCGTTGGTGGTCTGGTCGAAGAAGCTCAGCTCGGTGCCGGAGTGCTCGGAGTGCGTCTTCAGGTCGAAGTCGGTGCGGTTGGCGACGCCCTCCAGCTCACCCCACTCGTTGCCCTGGAAGCCGAAGCGGTACTCGATGTCGGTGGTGCCCGCCGAGTAGTGCGAGAGCTTGTCCTTCGGGTGCTCGAACAGCCGCAGGTTCTCCGCGGCGATGCCGAGATCGGTGTACCAGGAGAACCGCGTCTCGATCCAGTACTTGTGCCACTCCACGTCCTCGCCCGGCTTGACGAAGTACTCCATCTCCATCTGCTCGAACTCGCGGGTGCGGAAGATGAAGTTGCCCGGGGTGATCTCGTTGCGGAAGCTCTTGCCGATCTGCGCGATGCCGAACGGCGGCTTCTTGCGCGCGGTGGTCATCACGTTGGCGAAGTTCACGAAGATGCCCTGAGCGGTCTCCGGGCGCAGGTAGTGCAGGCCCTCCTCGGACTCGATCGGGCCGAGGTAGGTCTTGAGCATCATGTTGAAATCGCGCGGCTCGGTCCAGCGGCCGACGGTGCCACAGTTCGGGCACGCGATGAGCTCCATCGAGACCGTGTCCGGATCATCGATCTTGTTCTTCAGCGCGTACGCCTCCTGCAGGTGGTCCTGCCGGAAGCGGTGATGGCAGTTCAGGCACTCGACCAGCGGGTCGTTGAACACGCCCACGTGGCCGGAGGCGACCCACACCTGACGGGGCAGGATCACCGAGGAGTCGAGACCGACGACGTCCTCGCGGCTGGTGACCATCGCGCGCCACCACTGCTTCTTGATGTTCTCCTTGAGCTCGACACCCAGCGGACCGTAATCCCACGCCGACTTGGTGCCTCCGTAGATCTCACCGCACGGGTACACCAGACCCCGGCGCTTGGCGAGGTTGGCAACGGTGTCCACCTTCGACTTGGGTGCCACGCGAGAATTCTCCATCCACTGCGAGTCGGATCAGTTGAGTTGAATGTATTCACGTGAATAGATCACATTCAACGGGTCGGCTATAGCCTATAGACCCTGCCCGACCAGATTTCGACCGCACATCCAACCCCTCGACAGCCGATCTTCCGGCGCGCCCGTTTGACATGCATACCTGTGCATATGCAAACTGGTAATGCTTTCCATTAAGGAGTTGGTGACATGACCGCCGAGACCGCCGCGGCACCGCCGCACAACCCGTACCGGTCGCCCGGCCCGGCGCCCGTTCCCTCACGCACCGTACTGGAGGACGCGGGCGAGTTGTTGCGGGCGCTGGCAGCGCCGGTTCGGATTGCCATCGTGCTGCAGTTGCGCGAGTCGCCGCGCTGTGTGCACGAATTGGTCGACGCGCTCGGGGTCACGCAACCACTGGTCAGTCAGCATCTGCGTATCCTCAAGGCCGCCGGTGTCGTGCACGGTGAGCGTTCGGGTCGCGAGGTGCTCTACGAACTCGTCGACGACCACCTGGCGCACATCGTCGTCGACGCCGTCGCGCACGCCGAGGAAGGGTGATTCGTGCCAGACAACACGGCCGCTCCACAGAAACCGGTCGGTATCCGCAGCACCAGGCAGCGCAGCGCCATCGCCGCGCTGCTCGGTGACATCGAAGAGTTCCGCTCCGCGCAGGACCTACACGACGAGCTGCGCAAACGCGGCGAGGGCATCGGCCTGACCACGGTCTACCGGACCCTGCAGTCGCTGGCCGACGCGGGCATGGTCGACGTGCTGCGCACCGACTCCGGCGAGTCGGTCTACCGCCAGTGCTCCACCGGCCACCATCACCACCTGGTGTGCAGGCATTGCGGCCGCACCGTCGAAGTGGAGGGCCCGACGGTGGAGGCCTGGGCCGAAGCGATCGCCGGCGAGCACGGCTTCACGGAGATCAGCCACACGCTCGAGGTGTTCGGCACCTGTAAGTCCTGCGGGACGGCACGCCGACGCAACGGGTGACCGACCACCGCTGCGACGCGGCCGCACGACGCGCGCGTCGGCCGCGTTCCACGCTTCGAGCCGCAGGTCGCAGCGATCCGCCCGGCTCGTTCCTGCGCATGCGGGAGTGCGACTCGATCCGATCCCCCCTGATGTGACGATCGGGCCTGCCCGCTGTCGCCACACGCGAAAGTGACCCGGCACCCCGACGGCCGGGTCACTCGAACACTCACTTTCCGCACCGCTCAGCACCGGCAGAGGGCAGTTCCCCTTCGAGAACGGCCCTCTGCCGGTGCCTCCATTCAGCCCACCGGGACCGGATCCGGCTCCGACGCCGGGTTCTCGGCCGGACGACCGCGCAGCGCGGCCACGCCGAGCAGCGCGAACGCGATCGCACTCCAGACCAGCAGCACCACGAGCGGACCGGCCGCGGCAGCGCCGTCGAAGAACGCGACCGAGCGCAGCAGCGAGGCGGCGGCGCCGGGCGGCAGCAACTGCCCGATGACGCCCCACGGCTGCGGCAACAGCTCCGGCGCCGACGTGGCCGCCGAGAACGGGTTGCCGATGAGCAGCATGAGGAGCGCGGCGAGGCCGATACCCGCGCGACCGATCACGGCGGCGAGCCCGGCCACCGAGCCTGCCACCGCGAACGAGACCAGCCCGGCAACCGAGGCGAGCTCCAGGTAGGAGCCGGGCACCACCGACAGCCAACCCTGGACGATCGCCATGCTCAGCAATCCGCCGACGACGCCGAAGGTGACCAGCCCGATCACCTTGCCGCCGACCGCGGGAACCAGCAACGCCAGGAGCACCCCCGCCGCGATGCCCGCCATCACCAGCGGCAGCACCATCGCGCCGAACGCCGCTCCACGCGGATCGTCCGAGTCGGCCGCCACCACATCCTCGACCCGGGCGGTGGGCGCGCCGGAGAGCTGTTGCCCGATCTGCGTGAGTTGCTGAGCGACGGCGGGACTCGCCCCGGAGGCAACCAGCACACGCGGCGGTCCGTCGCCGGTGACGATCGCCCCGTAGACCTCGCGGTTCTCGATCGCGGCGCGCGCGGCGGATTCGTCCACGGGCGTGGTGATCTCGAAGGCGCCCGGATTGTGCTCGGCGAGCTTGCCGGTGACCATCCCGGCCTGCGGACCGGTGACGGCCAGCGGCAAGTCACGGGGCGCGATGTTGGCCGCGGGCCAGGCGAACGCGATCAGCATCAGCGCCTGAAGCAGGGCGGCGCCGAAGCCCAGAGCGAACGCCCGCTGTGTGGTGTTCATGGCCTTCTCCCAAAAATCGAATGCTCGTTCTCTTTGATGGTGGCCTTACCGTGACACGCAGTTCGACGGGTTGTCAAGAACGAATATTCGTTTTATTTTTGAAGCATGCCCCGAGTCAGCGAAGAGCACCTGGAACGCCGCAAACAGCAGATCCTGGACGCCGCGCGGCGCTGCTTCGCCCGTAAGGGGTTCCACGAAACGTCCATGCAGGACGTGTTCGCGGAATCGGGACTCTCGGCCGGCGCGGTCTACCGATACTTCAAGAGCAAAGACGAGCTGATCACAGCGCTCGCCACGCAGACGACGGTATCCCTGCGCGTGGCCATGGACTACGCGATCAACCGCGAGCCGCTGCCCACGCCCGCCGAACTGATCATGATGATCGCCGAGGAGGTCGTACGGCGCAGCGGGCCGGACGGACCGGTGCGGCTGGCGCCGCAAGCCTGGGCACTGGCCCTGGTGCACCCAGGGGCGGCGGTGATGGTGCGCGAGACGATGTTCGCGATGCGCGCGCTGTGGGTGACTTACGCCGAACGCATGCGCGACAAGGGCTGGCTACCCGAAGACGCCGATGTCGATGCCGTCGCCAAGGCCATCATCGGCCTGCTGCCGGGCTTCATCCTCCAGCACCTCATCCTCGAGGATCTGGATCCGGAGACGCTGGCCCGCGGCGTGCGCATCCTGCTCCCCTACGGCGAAACCGCCATCGCGGCGGCAGGCGAAAGCAGCTGACCGCGGGTCAAGGCAGCAAACCCTGCCTGGCGCGGCCCGCGTTGGACAGCACGAGCAGCAGCATCGTGGTGAGGGCCTGGTCGTCCAGGCCCGCGGCGGGGAAGGTGTAGCGCAGGATGACGTCGGCGAGCTTGCCGTGGCCGATCACGGTGATCGAACCGAACTGCAGCGAGTTGTTGCGCTCGGCGACGCGCTTGTGCAGCTGCGGTTTCAGCGGCCGGTCCCAGGCCAGCACGCAGGTCAGGCTGAGCACGTCCAACCCCGGCGCGAGATTCACCGCGCGCAACGAGGACAGCGCTCCCTCGTATTCGAATCCCAGCGACCCTTCGGGGTCGACGCGCACGTCTATGCCGTAGCTCGACAGGCAGGCTCCGGCCCGCGCCTGGAGTTCCCGGTCCGGTGTCACCGCTGCGTCCATGTTCGCCTCACCCTTCACTTGGTGCCGCCGAAGCGGCGGTCACGCGACGCGTACTGGAGGCAGGCCTCCCACAGGTTGCGCCGATCGAAATCGGGGAAAAGCGTGTCCTGATAGACGAATTCGGCGTACGCCGACTGCCAGATGAGGAAGTTGGAGCTGCGGAACTCACCCGATGGACGCAGGAACAGATCCACGTCCGGCATGTCGGGTTCGTCGAGGTACTTCGCCACCGTCGCCTCGGTGACCTTCTCCGGATCGATCTCGCCCGCTGCCACCCGGCGCGCGATCTCCCTTGCGGCGTCGGCGATTTCGGCACGGCCGCCGTAGTTGACGCACATGGTCAGCGTCATCACCGTGTTGTCCTCGGTGAGCTCCTCGGCGATCTCCAATTCCTTGATCACGCTGCGCCACAGGCGCGGTCGCCGTCCGGCCCAGCGCACACGGACGCCCATCTCGTGCATCTCGTCACGACGACGGCGGATCACGTCGCGGTTGAAGCCCATGAGGAAGCGCACCTCCTCGGGGCTGCGCCGCCAGTTCTCGGTGGAGAACGCGTAGGCCGACAGCCACTTGACGCCGATCTCGATACAGCCCTCGACGGTGTCCATCAGCACCGCCTCCCCCCGCTCGTGCCCGGCGGTGCGCGGCAACCCGCGCTCCTGGGCCCAGCGCCCGTTGCCGTCCATGACCAGCGCGACATGGTTGGGCACCAGTTCCGGCGGCAACTGCGGCGGCCGAGCTCCCGACGGATGCGGCGCGGGCGGGCGGACGCCCGCGGGCTTGGGCTCGGTCGCGGCGGCGGAGTCTCGGCGGAGGATCACGGCATCCATCCTGCCTGATCGCCTCCGCAGCCCCTACCGCCACGTTGCTTCCTGACGAATTCCGCGGTTCCCACCGGCACGGGTGACTTATTCTTTTCCCTATCGTGATACTGGGGAGGGGTTTCTCGTACGTGACCGATTTACCAGGCACCGGGACCGCGGCAGGTTTCCGGGCCACACGTGAATTACTCGGCCTTCCGGTCCCTTGGTGCGCGCGGTTCTTCGCGGTCGCGGAGCGCACGGTCGAGCGCTGGGAGAAGGGGGCCTTCCAGATTCCCGACACCGTGGCTCGCGAACTCGCCGCCATCGCGGACGAGACCGAGCAGGTGATCGAGGCCATGGTCGACGCCATCGACGCCGGGGAGATCTCGCCCCGCCTGCACACCTACCGGACCAACGACGACTACTGCAAGCACGAACCGGACACCCGCTACCCGGCCACCTGGCATCGCGCGGTGTGCGCCCGCGTCATGATCGAGCTGCCCCAGGTAGAGCTTCGATTCGTGGAGTAAGCGGCTGCCGGGCCTCCGGTCGATCCGGGGCGGCCACAGACGAACTTCCTCCGGCCGTGTCCTTGGACCGCTCGACCAGCGGCAGAGTCCGCAACTGACGTTCCAGATGCCACTGCAAGTGCGCCGCGACCAGCCCGCTGGCCTGTCTGCGCACCGCGCCGGGGGTCGCCTCGACCTGCTCCCATTCCCCGCGCAACAGCGCCACCAGCAGGTCGAGCACGCCGGGGGCGGGCGTCGCCGCGCCCGGTGGACGGCAATGCACGCACACCGCGCCGCCTGCCGCGACATGGAAGGCTCGATGCGGACCAGGCGTCGCGCACTTGGCGCATTCGTCCAAGGCGGGCGCCCAGCCCGCGAAACCCATGGCGCGCAACAAGAATGCGTCCAGGATCAGTTCGTGCGGCCGCTGTTTGGCCGCGATGGCGCGCAGTGCGCTCGCGGTGAGCGCGTGCAGCCGGGGGGCGGGCGCGTGCTCCTCGCCTGCCAGGCGTTCGGCGGTCTCCAGCACGGCGCACGCGGTGGTGTAGCGCCCGTAGTCGTCGATGATGTCGGCGGCGAACGCCTCCATCGTGTGCACCTGGGTGACGGTGTCCAACGAGCGCCCCGGGTGCAGCTGCACATCGATGTAGGAGAACGGTTCCAACCGTGCCCCGAACCTCGATTTGGTGCGCCGCACCCCCTTGGCGACCGCGCGCACCAGGCCGTGCTGCCGCGTGAGCAGCGTGACGATGCGGTCCGCCTCACCCAGCTTGTGCTGGCGCACCACTACCGCCTCGTCCCGATACAAACGCACGTGGTGAGTCTAGTTGCCGCGTCTACGTCGCTGGGTGTTCGCGGCCCCCTTGTGGCGAGCCGGCGCGGATGTATGCCGTGCAGGCGGCGATCAGCCGGTCGGGCGCAGGAGCCCGGAGATGAGGAGCAGCACTGATGCCTGGGTCTGGGCGCGTGCGAGGGCGGGGTCGTCGGCGTGCGCGACGATCAAAGCGGCCTCGCTGATCACGCTGACGATGAGCTGGGCCAGTACCGGGACGGGGGCGTCGGCGATCAATCCGGCGGCGCGGGCGCGCTCGAGTTGCGCGGTGATCAGGCCGAGGCCGTGAGCGGCTTCGAATTCGCGCCAAGCCTGCCAGCCGAGCACCGCGGGGGCGTCGGTGAGGGCGATCCGCAGCATCGCAGGTCGCTGGCAGATCTCCAGGAACAGAGCGAGCCCTGCCGCCATGCCGGCCATCACGTCATCGGGATCGACCGCGGCGATGGCGTTCTCGATCTCCGCGGTGGTCTCGACCTCGATCTGCTCCAGCACCGCGAGGAACAGCCCGCGTTTGTCGCCGTAGTGGTGGTGCAGCGCGCCCCGGGTGACCCCGGCCTCGGTGACCAGCTCTTCGGCCGAGGTTCCCGCGAAACCGCGCTCGGTGAACAGGCGGCGTCCCGCCTGTTCGAGCGCGGCCCTGGTCGCGCGCGAGCGGTCTTCCTGGCTACGGCGTGGCATGCAGCCGAGTGAACTCCAGGATCGATTCCGCGAGCAACTCGGGCTGATCCTCCGGCAGGAAGGTGTAGGAGTCATCGATGAGCCGCAACGTCGCGTTCGGCAGGTCCCTGGCCAGGCGTTCGGCGAACGACACCGGGAACACCCGGTCCTCGCGCGCCCAAGCCAGCAGTACCGGAGTGTCGATGGCGGCGAAGTGGCGCGCGGCCTCCAGCGTGTACCGCCGGTGCACCGAGGTCACGAAACGCCGCAGATCTTTTCGGATCGCGGCAGAGTTACGGCTCGGCAGCAGGTAGGAGTCCATGATCTCGGGCGGGATGGGCCGCTTACTGATATAGCCGAAAGCCAACGGCAGCCGATGCAGCGCGCGGATACGCAGCGCCTCGGTGAAGAGGCGAATCGAGCCGGGGAGCTTCGCCAGCATCGGAAGCGCCGTGAACGGCTGTGGCAGAAAGCCCTCGTAGCTGTCCACCGCGGCGAGCACCACGCGGCCGATCCTGGACCGGTCGCGCGTAAGCAATATCTGGGTGATCGCGCCGCCGGTGTCGTTGGCGACCACGGTGACATCGGTGAGGTCGAGGCGTTCGAGGAACGCGGCGACGAGATCGGCGACCCCGCTCGGGGTGAGATCCGCATGCGGCAGGGGGATCGAGTGCGAGCCGAGCGGCCAGTCCGGCGCGAGGCAGCGGTACCCCGCCGCGGCGACCCCGGGCACCACTTTGCGCCACAGGTCCGCGTTGGCCAGCAGACCGTGCACGAAGACGACCGGAGCGCCCTCCCCGGTGTCGTGATAGCGAATGCGGCCGCCGGGCAGATCCACCTCGTGGGTGCGGCCGAGTGATGTGCTGGTTGCCATGAGTCCTCCGAGTCGTTGCGATTCCTCACTACTTTTACATACATACGGTATGTATGCCTCCTACCCAGGGTGGATTTCCCGGCACCGTTATGGACGCATGACCAGGTTGGCGTTACGGTTTTTCCGACCACGACGAGACGGAGCTCACATGACGGTGTCCGATCCGGCCCAGGCACCCGACACGCGGGAACTGGGGCTGACCGAACTGGCGGCCGCGATCGCAAGCGGTGCGATCACCTCGACCGCTGCGGTCGGCGGCGCGCTGGATCGGATCGACGCCGCACAGGGCACGCTCAACGCTTTCCGGATCGTGCGCCGCGAGCGAGCGCTGGCCGAGGCCGCCGACGCCGACCGACGGCTGGCCGCCGGGGAACGGCTGCCGCTGCTGGGCGTGCCCGTCGCGGTGAAGGACGACACCGATGTCGCGGGCGAGCCGACCGCGTTCGGATGCGGTGGCGACTTCGCGCCGAAAACCCGAGACGCCGAATCGGTCCGGCGCCTGCGAGCCGCGGGCGCGGTGATCGTCGGGAAAACCAATACCTGCGAACTCGGGCAGTGGCCGTTCACCAGCGCCGTGTCGTTCGGACACACCCGCAATCCCTGGGACCGGACCAGGACGCCGGGCGGGTCCTCCGGCGGGGCTTCGGCGGCCGTCGCGGCCGGTCTGGTGCCCGCCGCCCTCGGTTCCGACGGCGCGGGCTCGGTCCGTATTCCGGCGGCGTGGACGAACCTGGTCGGCATCAAGCCACAGCGCGGGCGGATCTCGACCTGGCCGGAGGCCGAGGCGTTCTACGGTCTCACCGTGAACGGCCCGCTGGCGCGCACGGTCGCGGACGCGGCGCTGCTGCTGGACGCGGCGGCCGGCCCGCACCACGGAGACCTGCACACACCGGACCCGATCCACGCCTCCGATGCCGTCGGCCGTGACCCGGGCAAGCTACGAATCGCCCTGTCGCTCCGCATCCCGTTCACCGCCACCAGAACCGCGCTCGATCCCGGAGTCGAGCAGGCCGTGCGACGCACCGCCGATACGTTGCGCGCACTCGGCCACACGGTGACCGTTGCCGACCTGCACTACGGCCTCATGATCGGCGCCTCGTTCCTGCCGCGTTCGCTCGCGGGCATCCGGCGGGTGTACCACCGGATGCCCGGCCTCGAGGTCGATCCGCGCACCGCCGCCAACGCCAGGATCGGACGCGTGCTCGACGGACCCGCCCTCTACGCGGCACGACGACTGGAACCCTTGCTGCACAAGCGGATCGGCAATTTCTTCCGCGATTACGACGTCGTCCTCGCGCCCACCACCGCGACTGCGGCGCCACGCGTCGAGGAGATCGACGGCATCGGCGTCAACGCCACCAACAACCTCATCACCGCCGCCTGCCCGTACACCTGGCCGTGGAACGTTCTGGGCTGGCCGAGCGTGAACGTCCCCGCCGGGTTCACCGATTCCGGCCTCCCCGTAGGCGCGCAGCTGATGGGCACGGCGAACTCCGAACCCCTGCTGATCTCCTTGGCAGCCCAACTGGAATCCGAACTCCAGTGGTACCGCCACCGACCCGACCCGTGGTGGTGACCTGAGCCTGAACTCGGTTCAGCCCGTGCTTGTTCCGGGCCGAGCGGACCAGCGCACGCACGGTGCCGAATCGTTCTCGGCATCCAACGGCGCGATGTACCTTGTGAGAGCGCCGAGTCCCCGCATGTGTGAGTTTCGCGGGCGCGGACCCACGCGGGTTCTATGCGCCGATGCCGCATTCTCTCGGCCGACCTTGGAACGCGAGGAGGGGCCCGATGGCCGATCGTCACATGGTAGCCGTTCATGTCGTGGTCGTGCCCGACGAGGAACTACCGATGACCGAGCGCTGCGATGGCACGTTCCCGGGCCAGTTGCACCTGAGAGGGTGAAGTTGCAGGGATCAGGCCGAGGGCGTTGTTTTGCTGATCAGATCCGAGGTGGTCGCACGGGCATATGCCCAGTTCGCCCAACACTTGAGCAGGGAAATCGCGAGGATTGCAAGAGCTGATGCCGAACACGGCGTCAGGCCCTTCGCCCGTGAAACGCAGGGTGTTGCCGAAGCACTTTCCCACGCCGACAGAGGGTTGCGCCACGCTTTCGACACCGGCGACCCGTCATTTCCCCGCCCGCTGTCGGAACCCGGGTCCGCGCCGCCGGATCGTTTCTACAACGGAGCACGCCTGTGGCAGGTCGATCAAGTGTTTCCCAGGGCTTTTCGCGGCGACGAAGCCGCAGCCGAGGACGGCTATATACGCACAGCGTCGCACAGCACCGCCGGAGACGTTGTCTACCTGACCGACGGCAGTGACATCGCCGGCGTGTACGGAACGATCACGAGCTGGACCGATGTCCGGGACGGCACGATGCGGTTCCATCCCGCGGGGATGGTGCTGGGTATCGACGCCAACCGTATCCGGGTGAATCCCATGGCAGAAGAGGGGCATTCGGCAGCCAACTTCATCGAAGGTGTCAGCGACCGCGTATACACCACCCCGGGCCGCGTAGACACATCCAAGATCGTCAGCGTGGAATTCCAAACCTACGACGACATCATCTCCAACCCCGACGTAACCCTGGTCGCCGACGGGTTCCCCGGCTTCGAGGGCATTCGGCAAGAGTCGCTACGCGACCCCGCGGTAGTCGCCGAGCGCCTCACCACCATCGCCGACGCCGTGCGCAGAAACTACCCGGCGATCGACGTCACCGTGGGCGCCAACCGTCTCTCCAGCGACGAAGCCATCAGAACGTTCCTCGCCACATGACCAGAGCAATAGCAGTCCCCCGATCGACCGTACGCGGGCGGATGAGGCGACTCGTCGGTTCTTCTCCCTTCATTACCTGCGCGGCTCGCGCCCGTGGTTGCCGCTCGAATGGCCCAGTGGTCACGGCTCCAGGTAAAGGCGTTCGTTCGGCAAACGTGGTAGCCCGGCCGGGTCGCCCGGGACCACGGTTACCGCGTCCGGGTAGTGGTAGGCACGCCAGTCCTGTATGAAGCGCGACGCCGCGGTCGCGCAAGCGGCGAACTCCAGACGGACATCGTGGAATTGGATGGACAGGTGAACGTCGTCTTCTTCGGGGCGCGGCGACAATTGGGAGTCCATGGCGTCACCGCCTGCGCTGTGGTCGGCAAGCTCGGATCGACTCGATGACGACCATGCCGGATGGGCGGAAGGCGTCGCGTGGTGGTGTCACCCAGACGCGGAATCCCGCCTGCCGCGCGCCTGGTGAGGGCAATGCGATTTGTGCGCCGAAGCGCGACACCGAAACGTTGAGCCGGAACAATTCGGCGAACAGCCGGTTCTCGTCCGGCACGTCCGGCACGATCAGGAAAGTCCATCGTTTCGAGCGTGGATGCGAAACGATCGGCCCGAGTCGCACACCCGAATCGTGCATTCGGCCTTTCACCGCAGCCCCGAGCTGATGAGGCATGGTAATCGCGCCGACGCTGCCCGCAGGCACGATGATGCTTCCGATTTCGGGTTGAACTCTGGCCGGTAGGCCGCAGGTCTCACGATAGAAGTGGCACCGCGTCAACGGTGTGTCGGCCTGCACCGGCACCAGCACCTGAGTGTCCTCCAACCCCATCCCCGCATCTCCCTGCTCGTGGTGTGATGAGCACCCGGCGCCGAGGAGCACGCGCCACCGCTCAGCCGCTAACAGCTGACCGGTGTGCCGTTGGGCGCAACGACATCGACCCGGCACTGGGTGCAGCACCAGCATCCGGTGGCGAAGCGACGTAATACAGGTACGCAGCAGGCATTTTGGTCCTACTCTTCCGGTATTCGACACGTCGAGGTGAGGGTGGGGCCAGCGATGATCGACAAGTGGACCGGCGCTGACGTTCTGGCGCTTCGGACAGCGATGCGGCTGACACAGGAGGAGTTCGCGGCAGTTTGCGGGCGTGCGGTGCGCACGGTCGGAAAGTGGGAACAGCAGGGTGATCGAGCCGCGCTCAGCCCACGGTCCTCGGACGCCATGGACACGGTGTTGGAAGGCCTCAGCCCCGAGCAGGCGTACCGGTTCTACAACGAAGGCGCATCGATGGCGCCTGCGATCGCCACTTTCTCGCCGCCGACCCGCCTACACTCGCCTTTGGACGCGGAACTGCGAACGTGGGTCGAGATGAATCGGCGTGAATTGCTCTCTTTGTTCGGTGGCGTTGCCGGTGGGCTGCCCGCTGTCGCCGCAATCTTGGCTGGCTTGGATCCGGATGAGCAACGTCGAGTCGGTGAAGTGCTTATCCGGCCCGGCCGGGTGGACAACGCGACCGTCGGTCACATCGAGGCTGCGCTGGCGATCGCGCGTTCGCAGAACAACCTTTATGGCCCCCACGCAGTTCTTCCAATGGTTGCCGCTCAGCAGGTGATCACGTCCGCTCTGCTGCGGCAGGCGCCCGGCCACTTGCGGCCGCGGTTGCTGACACTGCACAGCCAACTCGCTCAGCTGGCCGGGTGGATGCAATTCGACCTGTGCGACTTCGGTTCCGCGAATTCGAGCTACGAGCAGGCCCGCGAATCCGCGCACGACGCGAGCAACGACGCACTCGTGGCCCTCGTTCTGTGCAACCTGAGCTACCTGGCTACCTGGCGTGGGTCACCACGAATAGGGATCGATCACGCGGTGGCCGCGCAGAACTGGGCACAAAGCATCGATGATCGCCCGCTGCGCGCCTACGCCGACGATATCGCAGCGTTCGCCTACGCCTCCACAGGACGTCACCAGGCATGCGTCGCGGCACTCGATGCCGCCGACGTCATGCTGGACGATGACCGGCCAGAGACGGACTCTATCGCGTACTTCCACGGCCCAGGTCTTTCGCTGGCGTTTCGCAGCGACTGCATGTACCGGCTCGGATGTGCGGCGGAGGCACAGGATGCGGCCGAATCGTCGCTCGCGCTCATCGATGAGGGCTTCATGCGGAATCGAGCACTGGCCTACATCGACCTCGCGCATGCCCATATCGCCGGGTGGGAGATCGATGAAGCCGCAGAAGGTATCGGAAAGGCAGCCGGTCTAGCTACCGAGTGCCGTTCCGATCGGCTCATCGGTCTGATTGCTGATGCGCGATCAGACCTCGATCAATGGGCTGATGCGCTGTGCGTGCGCGAGCTCGACCAATTGCTGGCGGACTACGGACTCCTCAACTCCTGAATGTAGATGTCGAACTCCGGTGATACGAACGCTGGTGTGTCTTGCCGCCCTACCAGGTGCCATCCACCGATCGCCCGGTAGAACGCTTGGGTGTCTTCCGCCTGCGGCTGGACTGCCAGCGTCGCCCGCTGCTCGGATCGGCTATCGAGCAGAATGTCCAGCAATCGGCGGCCGATGCCGTGTCGACGCGCCGACCTCTGAACGGCGAGATCGATCACAGCGAAGGTCCTACCAGGCCATTCACGCGTGACGTCCGGAGATACCTGCTGCTGGAACCCCTCCCACCAACCGGTATCGGTGGTCAGGGTGGTTCCGTACACGAATCCGACTAGGGCGTCTGATGATTCAGCTAGAGCGATGCCGAAACCCGGCTTTGTGATCATGTCGTTGAGCATCTCTCGATGACGCTGCGACTCGGTCTCCGGCCAAACGAACGGAGGTGCCGAGAACGCTTCGTCATACAGCTCGCAGATCGCATCGAAGTAGTGCCGTGCGTCCTCGGCGATTCCGAGCCGAACCGCTGTTGCGTCGTCCTTCATGGACCCGACCATAGATTCGACCCGGCGAACATGGCAGAGAACTAGAACCCAAACATCGCTCTCGATGGCCGCCGCGAAATCGCGTCACGGTTATGGTTCCTGCCACGTTGTGGCGACCTTGTCGACGGTGACTCTTACGGTGACCCACTGCGGGTTCGGCCCGGCGAACCCAGGGTAGGGTCCGCCGGTGTACTTGTGCGAAAGCTCAGCGATCAGCACACCGTCCGGATCGTCTTCGAGTGACGCGGTGCCCTGCACCTGAACGCTGTCGTAGGGACTGGCGGCATCGAAGATCACGACAGCCGCCCTGGGATCCCGGCTCAAGTTGACTACCTTGCGGCGACTCTTCGGCAGCGCGAATACGATGTCGTCTCCGTCGCGCTTGACCCACATCACGGTCGAATGCGGCTTACCGTCCGGTTCGAGCGTGGACAATACAGCGAAGTTCTTGCCGTCGAACAGCGTTCGTACCTTGTCCGTCAACTGCGCCATCAGTCTTCCTTCGGTTCATGTTCCTCTGGTCCGGTGCGCACACTCGGCGGCCCGGTACGAGTTATGACGATGCGGGCGCGGAGAACTCATCGTCGCGCCGGCAATAACCGACCGGGATGGACAATTCGACATGACAAGTCTCGAAGACCACACGCAGTACGTGATCGTTCGAGCACTCCCAGCAGAGATCTGACAGCTTCAGGTCACTACGGATGCGCTCAGAAACCCAGTTTGCCCAGCTGCTTGGGGTCGCGCTGCCAGTCCTTGGCCACCTTCACGTGCAGATTCAGGTAGATCCGGGTGCCGAGGATGTGTTCGATCTGCTTGCGGGCGTTGGTGCCGACTTCCTTCAGCCGGGAACCGCCCTTACCGATGACGATGGCCTTCTGGCTGGGCCGCTCGACGTAGAGCAGGGCGTGCACGTCGAGCATGTCCTCGCGGTCCTCGTAGGGCAGGACCTCCTCGATGACGACGGCGAGCGAATGCGGCAGCTCGTCGCGGACGCCCTCGAGCGCGGCCTCGCGGATGAGCTCGGCCATGAGCGTTTCCTCGGGCTCATCGGTGAGTTCGCCGTCGGGGTAGAAGGCCGGACCCTCGGGCATCTTCGAGGCGATGACGTCCACGAGGACATCCACCTGCTCGCCCTTGACCGCCGAAACCGGCACCACGTCGGACTCCGGACCGAGCAGCTGGGAGACGGCGACCAGTTGCTGGGCGACTTGGTCGCGGCTCACCTTGTCGATCTTGGTGACCACACCGAGCAGCGTCGTCTTCGGCGCCATCTGCTTGATCTGCTGCACGATCCACCGGTCGCCCGGACCGATCTTCTCGTCCGCCGGGATGCACAGCGCGATCACGTCGACTTCCGAATACGTATCGCGCACAAGGTCGTTGAGGCGCTGACCGAGCAGGGTGCGCGGGCGGTGCAAGCCGGGGGTGTCGACCAGGATCAACTGCGCGTGCTCGCGGTGCACGATACCGCGAATCGTGTGCCTGGTGGTCTGCGGGCGCGAGGAGGTGATCGCGATCTTCGCGCCCACCAGAGCGTTGGTCAACGTCGATTTTCCGGTGTTCGGACGACCGACGAAACAGACGAAGCCGGAACGGAATTCGTCCTTCTGCCGCGTGTCAGCCACCGCGCACCTCGCCGGACTCGGCGCTGACCGCGTCGGCCGCGTCCGCGGAGTCGTCGACGACCTCGAACACCGCGCCGTCGCGATCGGTGAAGATGATCCGCGTCTCGGCCGAAACCTCGCGAACCGCGGCCACGCCGAAGTCGGACAACCGCCCGCCGACCACCACGGCCGCCTCGAATCCCTCCGCCCCGCTGGACAACGCGGCGGCGACGGCGGCTTGCAGCGCCGTCAGGCGCAACGCGGTCAGCGTGACCTCGCCGGCGGCGTAAGTACGGCCGTCGGTGTCACGGATCGCCGCTCCGCTCGCCCCTCCGGTGCGGCCGAGCGCGCCGCGGGCCAGCACGACCAGCTTGTTGTCCTCCGCGTCCAGTTCGGTCATTCGGTGTCTCCGTCCTCGTCGCGATCGGCCGGGATCTCCCGCTCCGATCCGTTGGCCTTACGCTTGCCATTGGGATTGTCGCCGTTGGTCTTCCCGGCGGGGACCTTCTCGCGCGCTTTGCGCACAACTACCGTGTTCACCCGCACCCGGCCCCGCGCGTCCGCGCCGCCCTCACCGCGCAGCACGAGCCCGTGCGCCTCGATCTTCGACCCGGGCAGCGGCACCCGGCCCAGCTCGTGCGCGAGCAGGCCGCCGACGGTGTCGACGTCCTCCTCATCGATCTCCAGCCCGTACAGCTCCCCGAGATCCTCCACCGGCAGCCGGGCCGACACACGGTAGCGGCCGTCGCCGAGATCCTCGATGGGCGGGGTCTCGTCGGTGTCATACTCGTCGGCGATCTCACCGACGATCTCCTCCAGCACGTCCTCGATGGTCACCAGACCCGCGATGCCGCCGTACTCGTCCACCAGCAACGCCATGTGGTTACGCCTGCGCTGCATCTCGTCGAGCAGGCTGTCCAGCGGTTTGGAATCGGGCATGAACACCGCGGGCCGCATCACCTCGCGCACCCGCACCTTGCGGCTGCGATCGGCGTACGGCACAAGGTCTTTCAGATAGACCACGCCGAGGATGTCGTCGACGTTCTCGCCGATCACCGGGACGCGCGAATGCCCGGAACGCACGGCCAGCGACATCGCCTGAGCCGCGGTCTTGTCCGCTTCGATCCAGACCATCTCCGTGCGCGGCACCATCACCGCCCGCGCCGGTGTGTCGCCGAGCTCGAAGACCGACTGGATCATCCGTCGTTCGTCGTCGGCCACCACGCCGCGTTCACTGGCCATCTCGACCACCTCGCGCAGCTCGATCTCGGAGGCGAAGGGGCCGTTGCGGAAACCCTTACCCGGAGTGATGGCGTTACCGAGGAGAATCAGCAGCCTGCTCAGCGGACCGAGCAGCGCGCCGATGAACTGCAACGGCAACGCCGCGGCCAGCGCGATGGAGTAGGCGTGCTGACGACCCAGCGTGCGTGGGCCGACACCGATCACGACATAGGACACCAGCACCATCACCAGCGCGGTGACCAGCAACGCCCAGTTCTTCGCCCAGACCGTCATCAGGCCCGCCGCCAGCAGCACCGTGGCGCCGATCTCGCACAGAATACGCAGCAGCACCATCAGATTCACATACCGCGCCCGGTCGGCGACGATCCGGCTCAGCCGCACCGCACCGGACCGCTCGGCGCGCACCAAGTCCTCGACGCGAGCCGGTGAGATCGTGTTCAGGGCGGAATCGACACCGGCGAACACCCCACCCACCGAGATGAGCAGGACCGCGAGCAGAACGAGGGTCAGGGAATTCACGCGGGACCCAGGGAGTCACCCGGTGTGGTGAAGCCCGCCTTGCCCAGCAACCGCGCGTCGCGTTCGGCGAGCTCTGCCCGCCGCCGAGCCTCGCGCAGACTCTCGTACCACTCCTCGAGCAGCCGGGCCTGCAGCGCGAACATCTCCTTCTCCTCCTCCGGCTCGGCATGGTCGTAGCCGAGCAGGTGGAGCACGCCGTGCACGGTGAGCAAGGCGAGTTCCTGATCGAGGGAATGACCCGCCTTGCGCGCCTGCCCGGCGGCGAACTCCGGGCACAACACGATGTCGCCGAGCATGGACGGGCCGGGTTCGGGGCTGTCGGGCCGCCCGCCCGGTTCGAGCTCGTCCATCGGGAAGGACATGACGTCGGTCGGGCCGGGCAGGTCCATCCAGCGCATGTGCAGGTCGGCCATGGTGTCGAGATCCACGAGCACCATCGACAGCTCCGCGGCCGGGTGCACGTCCATCCGGGCGATCACGAACCGCGCGACGCTGACCAGCTCTTCTTCGGGCACGTCGATACCCGACTCGTTGGCGATCTCGATGCTCACCCGAATAGCCTACGATCCCGGCGATCGTGTCGCCGGAGCGGAGCCTCGTCCGGCGAGACGAGTTAGCGCCGGTCCGCCCGGCTCGCCGCGCGGCGCTGGGCCCGGTTGCCGCCGTAATGCGAAGCGACCGGCGGGCGCGTCTCGGCTTCGAAGCGGTCGTAGGCGTCCACGATGTCCGAGACCAGCCGGTGGCGGACCACGTCGCTGCTGGTCAGCTCCGCGAAGTGGATGTCTTCGATTTCGGTGAGGATCTCGCTGGCGGCACGCAGACCCGAGCGGGCGCCGCTGGGCAGATCGACCTGGGTCACGTCGCCGGTCACCACGATCTTCGATCCGAACCCGAGGCGGGTGAGGAACATCTTCATCTGCTCGGCGGTGGTGTTCTGCGCCTCGTCGAGAATGATGAACGAGTCGTTCAGGGTGCGACCGCGCATGTAGGCCAGCGGCGCGACCTCGATGACTCCGGCCGCCATCAGCTTGGGAATGGCCTCCGGATCCATCATGTCGTGCAGGGCGTCGTAGAGCGGGCGCAGGTACGGATCGATCTTCTCGTTCAGCGTGCCGGGCAGAAAGCCCAGACGCTCCCCCGCCTCGACCGCGGGACGGGTGAGGATGATCCGGTTGACCTGCTTGGATTGCAGCGCCTGGACCGCCTTGGCCATCGCCAGGTAGGTCTTGCCGGTACCGGCGGGGCCGATGCCGAACACGATCGTGTTGGCGTCGATCGCGTCGACGTAGCGCTTCTGGTTCAGCGTCTTGGGCCGGATGGTCTTGCCCCGCCGGGACAGGATGTCCAGGCTGAGCACCTCCGCGGGAGACTCACTGGAGCCCTCGGTGAGCATCGATACCGTATGCCGCACCGCCTCCGGAGTCACCACGCGGTTGCGGCCGGTGAGCGCGACGAGCTGCTCGATGACCCGCTCGGCGAGCGCGACATCGGCCGCCTTGCCGGTGAGGGTCACGGAATTGCCACGGACGTGGATGTCCGCGTCGAGCAGCGTCTCCAGTTCACGAAGGTTCTGGTCGGCCGAACCGAGGAAGGGGAACACGGATTCGGGAGCGAGTTCGATACTCGAGCGCACGGTGCGCGCTGCGGGACCCGAACCGATGTCGCCGGCGCCGATGCCCGCCGCTGGGGTGGCCGGGTCGCCGATCTCGCCTTGTGTTCTCAAAAGTGGCTATAGCCTGCTTTCCGGTCTCGACTGCTGCTGTATGGAGAGAAGTTTAACGCGCCCCACCGACAGCGCCCAGTGAATAAGGCCTCCGGCGGGGCCGGACCCTCATGGGATTCCCCCACGTCGCCCTGCCCAATCCTCCGTGAAGTCACGGAAGCGCCGCACGGCGTCCGGTGGCGTCACCGCGGCGGGCCACACCAACCCGACGGCGCGCGCGGCGCCCGCGTCCGCCAGCGGCACCGTCACCGGGCCGGACAGCGGCCCAGCGGACAGCGGGTCCTCGCCCGGCAGGATCGCCACGCCCAGTCCCGCCGACACCAGCCCGGCCACCGTGACGAGGTCGCTCGACTCGAACGCGATCCGCGGCCGGATATCCGCGGCCGCGCACAGTTCCTCGAAGATGCGCCGCATCCCGAATCCGTGGTGCATCGTGACGAACTCCGCGTCGGCCACCTCGGCGAGCCGGACCTGCCGCCGTCCGGCCAACCGATGCTCCGGCGGCACCGCCAGCACCAGCGGCTGCCGCAGCACGGTGCGCCAGCCGACGCCCGCGACGGCGGGGCGGGGCGAGACGATGCCCAGATCCGCTTCGCCCGCGAGCACCCGCTCGGTCACCGCTTCGGCCGCCCCCTGCCACAGTGTCACCGTGATCCGGCCGGAGATCCGCCGGAAGCCGCTGACCAGCTGCGGCACCAGTGATCCGCCGAAGGAGTGCTGGAAGGACAGCCGCACGATTCCCCCTGCCGGATTGGCCCGATCGGCGAGAGCCTTTTTCGCCGCGTCCAGCTCGGATTGCGCACGACGGGCATGCTCGTAGTAGATCCGCCCGAACTCGTTGAGGACGATCCGTTTTCCGCGCCGGTCGAACAGTTCGACACCGACCCGGCGCTCCAACCGGGCCAGCATGCGCGACAGAGTGGGCTGGGCGAGGTGCAACCGATCGGCTGCGGCACCCACCCGCTCCAGTTCGGCGAGTGTCGTGAACCACTCCAGATCCTCGCCGAGCATCGCCCTACCTCCCTATATGTCTCACAAGCATCGAATTGCTTCCTATTATTCATTTCCTTTCCGAAAAACGGCTGATGATGCTGAACGAAAGGAGGAGCCATGACCACCGAGCGCAGCGCAGCGGCAACGGACGTCGCCCACGAACGCAGGATCACCACCGCGCTGTTCGCGGCCGGTCTCACGACTTTCGCCTCCATGTACAGCGCCCAGGCTCTGCTGCCGAGCCTCTCGGCCGCGTTCGGCGCGACGCCTGCGCGGGCGGCGCTGGCGGTATCGCTCACCACCGGCTTCCTCGCGCTGGCGATCATCCCGGTGAGCGCACTCTCGTCCCGGATCGGCCGGACCGAAGTGATGACCGGCTCCGCGATCGCGGCGGCGGCGATCGGATTGCTGCTACCGCTGAGCCCGTCGCTGGAGTTGCTGCTCACCGGACGAGCGCTGCAAGGCATCGCGCTGGCGGGCGTGCCCGCCGTGGCGATGGCCTATCTGGCGGAGGAGATCGGCGGGGACGGGCTGGGCACCGCGATGGGCGTCTACGTGGCAGGCACCACGATCGGTGGGCTGGCCGGGCGATTGATTCCGGCGTTCACCTTGGACCTGGCGTCCTGGCGGTGGGCGCAGGCAGTGGCCGCGATCGCCGCCGCCGGCTGCACGGTGTGGTTCCTCCGGTGGCTGCCGCCGTCTCGCGGCTTCGTGCCGCGGCCCGCCGGAATGCGCACGGTACTCGGCGATCTCGGGAGCCAGTTGCGTCATCGCGGGTTGCTCGCGCTGTTCGGGCTGGCGTTCGTCCTGATGGGTGGATTCGTCTCGGTGTACAACTATCTCGGCTACCGGCTGACGGCCGCGCCGTTCGGGTTGCCGGAAGCACTGGTGGGGCTGGTGTTCGTGCTGTATCTGGCCGGCACCGCGGCGTCGGCGGCGTCCGGTCGGCTGACCGACCGGATCGGCAGGCAGTGGGTGCTCACCGTGTCGCTGTGCCTGATGACGATCGGGCTCGTGGTGACGATTCCCGACCACCTCGGCACCGCGCTCCTCGGCGTATTGCTCTACACCGCGGGATTCTTCGGTGCGCACACTGCGGCAAGCGCATGGGTGGGCGCGATGGCGCAAGGCAATCGGGGCGCGGCCTCGTCGCTGTATCTGTTCGCCTACTACCTCGGCAGCGCGGTCGTCGGCGGTGCGGCAGGCATCGTCTACGCCCGCGCGGAGTGGCTCGGCCTGACCTGCGGCATCGGTGCGCTGATGGTCATCGCGGCACTGTTGCTGTGGGTATCGCACCGATCGCAGCGCCGCGCGCGCAGACCATGCACACGAATCCCGCGCGGGAATCGTCGCCGGTCGAGGCTTGACCGCTGAGCCGAGATGTCCCGGGACACCGCGGCCGAACTATCTGGCCGTGCGCGTATTCGCGGGCCGCTGCCGAGTCGGTTGCCCAGGTGAAGGCTGTGATCGTTCTCCGCGACTCGGATACCGAGTTCACCAACGCGGGGTCAGGGCGCCTAGAGCGCCCAGCGCGACCGCTGCCGCGGTGGAGGTACGCAGCACCGTCGGACCGAGCAGAGTCACGTCCGCGCCCGCCTCGGCCAGGGCGGTGAGTTCGGTGTCGTCCAGCCCGCCTTCCGGGCCCACCACGAGGACGATTCCGGTCGCGTCGGCGAAGGGCAGTTCGGTGAAGCGGGCCGTGCCGGACTCGTGCAGCGCCGCGATGATCGCGCCGTCGGCCTTCGCCGTGCGGACCACCTCCAGCAGGTCCTTGGTGCGGTGCAGGTCGGCGACCTCGGGGATGTAGGCCCGGCGGGACTGACGGGCGGCCGAGCGGGCGGCGGCCCGCCATTTGCCGACGCCTTTGGCGGCTTTGCCCTCCCAGTTCGCGACACAGCGCGCGGCCTGCCACGGGATGACGGCGTCGGCGCCCGCCTCCGTCATCAGCTCGACCGCCAGCTCCGAACGGTCGGACTTCGGCAGCGCCTGCGCGACGGTCACCGGCGGCGCCTGCGGGGCCGCCAGCACCCGGTCGCGCACCGCGAGCTCGAGCCGGTCACGGTACGCGGCGACGACTTCCGATTCGGCGAGCACACCGCGCCCGTCGGAGAGGGTGATCGGCTCGCCGACCCGGATGCGGCGCACCGTGGCGGCGTGCCTGCCTTCCGGGCCGTCGAGCACCGCGACCGCGCCCGGCTGGGGCACCTCGTCGAGGTAGAAGACCGTCGCGGCCACCTAGCGTCCGCTGAACGAGGCCCGCAGCCGCGCGAACAGGCCGCTGTTGTGCTCGGACTGCGCCGACATCACCTCGGCGCGCTCGCGGTCCCGCATTCCCTTGTATTTGCGCAGGAGTTCGGTCTGCTTGCTGTCCAGCTTGGCCGGGATCACGATGTCCAGGTGCGCGAGCAGATCGCCGCGCGCGCCGGAGCGCAGCCGCGGCATGCCGTGACCGCGCAGCACCGAGATCTCGCCGGGCTGGGTGCCCGCCGGAATGGTCAACTCGGTCGGACCGTCCAGGATGGTGTCGATCACCACGGTGGTGCCCAGCGCCGCGTCGACCATCGGCACCCGGATGGTGCAGTGCAGATCGTCACCGTCGCGGACGAAGACGTCGTGCGGTTGCTCCACGATCTCCACGTACAGGTCACCCGCGTGACCGCCACCCGGGCCGACCTCGCCTTGCGCGGCCAGCCGCACCCGCATGCCGTTCGCGACGCCGGCGGGAATCGGCGCGGCGATCTCGCGGCGCGCGCGCACCCGGCCGTCACCGCCGCACTTGTGGCACGGGTCCGGGATGGTCTCGCCCGCGCCCCGGCACGTGGGGCACGGGCGCGACGTCAGCACCTGGCCGAGGAAGGATCGTTGCACGGACTGGACTTCGCCCGCGCCGCCGCAGGTCTCACAGCGCACCGGCTTGGAGTTACCGTTGGTACCCGAGCCCTGGCAGATGTCGCACAGGATCGCGGTGTCCACGGTGAGGTGCTTGGTCACGCCGACCGCGCACTCGGCCAGGCTGAGCCGGGTGCGGATCAGCGAATCGGCGCCCGGCTGAACCCGGCCACGCGGCTTGCGCGCGCCGGTCGTCCCGCTCATGCCGCCGAAGAACGCCTCGAACACGTCGCCGAGCCCGCCGAAGCCCGCGCCGTTGAAGCCGGCCCCGCCCGCGCCGGATTCCATCGGGTCGCCGCCCATGTCGACGATGCGCCGCTTCTCCGGATCCGACAGCACCTCGTAGGCGGTCGACACTTCCTTGAACTTGGCCTGCGCCGCCTCGTCGGGGTTGACGTCGGGGTGGAGCTCACGCGCCAGCTTGCGGTATGCCCGCTTGATCTCCTGATCGGTCGCGTTCTTCGCGACGCCGAGCAGTCCGTAGTAGTCCCGTGCCACTTGAGTTCTCTAGTCCTTGGTCGTTCTCGACAGTGCCGCCGGTGCCCGCGCCGGATTCGAAACGCGCCGACAACAGCATTAGTCTTGTGCACTCAACTTTATCCGCCCGAAGGGTCGAGCGTAGCAGTGGCATCGCCGACCGGTGTTCAGGTCAGCGCTCGGCGAGGACCTCGCCGATGTATCGGGCGACGGCCGCGACCGACGCGATCGTGCCGGGATAGTCCATCCGCGTCGGGCCCAGCACACCCATACCGCCGAGCACCGCTCCCGCCGCGCCGTAGCCGGTCGACACAACAGACGTCCCGCGCATCTGCTCGACCTGCGTCTCCTCGCCGATGCGGACCGTGACCGTCCCCGGCTGCTGGGCCGCCGCGAGCAGCTTGAGCACGATCACCTGCTCCTCCAGCGCCTCCAGAACCGCCCGCAAGGAGCCGGGGAAGCCGAAGTCGGCGGCGTTGCGGGTGAGGTTGGCGGTGCCGCCGAGCACCAATCGTTCCTCGGGATGTTCCACCAGCGTCTCCACCAGTACCGTGGACACCCGCACCAGCACGTCGCGCAGCCGCACCGGCGCGCGCTCGGGCAGCTCCGCGACCGCCGCCGAGGCCGAGGCCAGGCGTTTGCCGTCCATGGCGCCGCCGAGCATGCCGCGCAGCGCGGCCAGATCCTCGTCGTCGATCACGGCGCCGAGGTCGACCAGTCGCTGATCGACGCGGCCGGTGTCGGTGATCACCACCAGCAGCAGGCGCGCGGGATTGAGCGCGACCACCTCGATGTGACGCACCGTGGACGCCGAGACCGTGGGGTACTGCACGACGGCGACCTGCCTGGTCAGCTGGGCCAGCAAGCGGACGCCCCTGCGCAGCACGTCGTCGAGGTCGACGCCCGACTCCAGGAACTCCATGATCGCCCTGCGCTCCGCCGCCGACAGCGGCTTCACCTCCGAGATCCGGTCCACGAACTGCCTATAGCCTTTGTCCGTCGGGATCCGGCCGGAACTCGTGTGCGGCTGTGTGATGTAGCCCTCGGCCTCGAGCACCGCCATGTCGTTGCGCACCGTCGCGCTGGAAACACCCAGATTGTGCCGCTCGACCAGCGTCTTCGACCCGATCGGCTCCTTGGTCGCGACATAGTCCGCGACGATCGCGCGCAGGACCTCGAAGCGCCGATCCTCGGTGCTCGACATCGGCCCCACCTCCTCGCTGACTCTCCGGTCTCGCCGTAGCCGGCGCAGACGGCCCACCTCATCGCCCACCTCATCGCAGGCGAATCCCGGGTGGTCTGTCGATCCAGTCTAATTGTCGGCAGCCGGATCGCCGCTCGGCAACGCACCGCTCGGCGCGACGGTCAGCGGCTCCGACCACCGCGAGCCACGGCGCCGGGTCGGGGGACCAGCGACGCGTGTCCGACATCCCGCTTTCCCCGCTCAGCGCCTCCGTCCTGCCCGACCTGGTCGATAACGAACGCGGCGCGGAACATATCGCCAAGGCGGACAACATGATTCGGCAGCTCTACAAGATCTGCCCGGAGCGGAGTACCGCCTCGAGCAGCGGATCATCAGTCAGCGGCTGAAGCAGGTGCGCCGCGCTGACCAGGCCGGAACCGAAGCGCCGCACGATCATCATGATCGCGCGGCGCTGAGGTATTCAGGATCCGTCGACATCGGAGATCCGTCGCATTCCGTCCGGCGCTTTCGCACCGCGTACGGAGCTCTGGCTACCGAAATGACACAGGACCGCGGCGGTCGTGGACCAGCCGTAGCGGTCAGCCGCAGTCGCCGACTTTCGCCTGCTTGCCCGCCAGGGCGTCGAGACCGAGCATCGCCAGCAGCGACTCGCAGTCAGCGGCGTTCTGCGCGTAGCTGGCCACGGTGCGGGCGGCGACGGCGCATTGGCGCGCATTCTCCGCTCTCTCCGCTGCCCGCGCCACCGCGAACTCGCCCGGCTCATGGATAAGAGTGATGTGTCGTGCCGACGCCATTTGTCTCCTTGGGGTTGGTCGCAGACTACGCGGCCGGTGGGCAACGCGGTACCGGAATGGAATGCGCGGTTCGCCGGACCACCGAACGGTGGTGCGGAATCGGGCTCGTCCGACAGGAAGCGCAAACGCTCGCGATCCATTGGGCCAGTTGCTTTTCGCGAGGCCGGTGTGCATACCGCCTCGAGTGGCGCGCATCAGTCGAGCAATTCGCGGACGACACCGTCGGCGAGGAGGCGGCCGCGATCGGTGAGGACGAGCCGGTCGTCGTCGGTGCGCAGGGCCAGGCCGTCGGCGACCACCCGGCCCACCGCGGCGATGGCGGAGGACGCCAGATCCGCCAGGGGCAGGCCGGTGCGCAACCGCACGGCGAGCATGACTCGTTCGGTGTACCGCTCGTCGTCGCTGAGCGCTTCCCATCCGGCCGCGGGCAGACCGCCCTGGCCGACTCGGTCCGCGTATCGCGCGGGGTGTTTGACGTTCCACCACCGCACTCCCCCGACATGGCTGTGCGCGCCGGGACCGGCGCCCAGCCAGTCGCCGCCGTCCCAGTAGCCGAGATTGTGCCGGCAGACCGCCGCCGCGCCTGCGGCCCAGTTCGAGACCTCGTACCAGTCGAGCCCGGCCGCGCGGAGCCGGGCGTCGATCCGTTCGTAGCGCGCGGCGAGCACGTCGTCGTCGGGCGCGGGCAGTTCGCCGCGGCGCACGCGCCGGGCCAGCGCGGTGCCGTCCTCCACGATCAGCGAATAGGCCGAGACGTGGTCGACACCGGCGTCGAGCACCGCGTCCAGGCTGGCGTCGAGATCGGCGTCGCGCTCGCCCGGCGTCCCGTAGATCAGATCCAGATTGACGTGCTCGAAGCCGGCGGCACGCGCTTCCCGCGCCGCGGCCACCGCCCGGCCGGGGGTGTGTGTGCGGTCGAGCACCCTCAGCACGTGTTCCGCGGCGGACTGCATGCCCAGCGACACCCGCGTGAACCCGGCCTCCCGGATGCGCCGGAAGAACTCCGGCGAGGTGGATTCCGGATTGGATTCCGTGGTGATCTCGGCGTCGGCGGCGAGGCGGAACTCGCCGCGCACCGCGTCCAGCACCGCGGCCAGACCGTCGCCGCCCAGCAGCGAGGGCGTTCCCCCGCCGACGAACACGGTGGACACCTCCGGTGTCGCGGTGGGCAGCGCCGCGAACTCCCGCGCCGCGGTCGCCAGCTCGCCGCGCAACGCCGTCGACCACGACTGCGGCGAGGCCGAGCTGCCGAGCTCACCCGCGGTGTAGGTGTTGAAGTCGCAGTAACCGCACCGCGTCGCGCAGAACGGCACGTGCACGTAGATCCCGAACGGCCCGTGGCCGAAGTCACGCACCACCGGTGCGGACGTATCGGTGCTCGCGGACGCGGCGGAAGAACTCACCTGTCCAGTGTGAACGCCACGGTGTTCACGCCGACGTCCGGGACTCCGCCGGGCGTCGGCGAGTCTCCGGTTGCGACCGATGCGCTCACCGAGCACCCGACCCTCGTATCCGTGGGATCACCCCGGTGATCGGCCCGGTGATCGGCCCGCAGCGCAGACCAGGCGCACCGTGACCAGTCGCCGACATCGCCGGCCACGGGAAGCGCGCGGCGATCGAACCGCCGCGCCTTCTCCTCGGCGAGCGCGGCGCACCGTCGGCTGACCCTTCGCGCGGCTAGCGACCGGGTCAGTCCGTCACGATGGGAGTGTTCTGGTTGGCGGTGAGCACCCAGCGGCCGTCCTCCTTGGACATCACATACATCGGGGTGCCTTCCCTGTCCAGGTCGCCCGCGGGGGTGAAGTAGCGCTGGCGCACCTTGACCGCCGCGACGTCGGGGCGGATGAACAAGACGTGCTCGACTTCGTAGGTCGCCTTGCCGTGCGCACCGGACCCGGGCAGCACCGCGGCGGTGAACTCGGCGATGGCGGCGCGCCCGAAGAGGCGCTTGCCGTGCCCGGTGGTCCAGATCGCGTCCTCGCGGAACAGAGCCGCGAATTCCTCGACCGACTCGGTGCGCTGAACGTGTTCCACGGTGGCGACCACCGCGCGGATGGCTTCGATCTCGGCGGCGGTGTCGACAGTTGGTGTACTCATGGTGGCCAGCCTCCTACCTCGAGCTGACTCGAGGTCAAGCGGCGTGCGCGGTCTCACTGACGACCCAGCGGACGTATCACGCGCCCGGTTCGGCGCGCGAACTATGACAGCCGTCACAAACCGGGTCGAGCGTCCAGGGAATTTCCCGCCAAGATGCGGGGAATACCGGATGCGGGGTCGGAAGGCCAGCGCTGACGTGGCACAATGGGCCGCATGCGCGCTTTGGGAGTACGACTTGTGGCACGTCGCCACGTCGATTACAAGCGCGTCTGTAGCGCCTGCTGTCTGTCCGGTTCCCTCCGGTAGTTCAGCGCGCCCGATCCCCGGCCTCCGGCGATCCCGACTCCATCGGCCCGCTGACACCGCAGGTGTGAGTCAGCCCCTCACGCCCTCAGCAGGATGTACCACCCACCCCGCAGGAGCGACCCCATGACGTCGAGCACCGACGCCGGTCCGACCGATCAGCCCACGCCCGGATCCGAGCCCGGGCCCCGCGCGCGCCCCGAACGCCCGGCATCCGAACGCCGGGTCCGCCCGGACCGCCCGCGTCCCGAGGCGACTTCCACGGGACCGCGCGCCCGCACCGGCAAGCCGGTGCGCCGCAAGGCCGAGGGCCAGTGGGCGCTGGGCTACCGCGAACCGCTGAACCCGAACGAACAGTCCAAGAAGGACGACAACCCGCTCAACGTCCGCGCCCGGATCGAGAACATTTACGCCAAGACCGGATTCGACGGCATCGACAAGGGCGATCTGCGCGGCCGGTTCCGCTGGTGGGGTCTGTACACCCAGCGCGAGCAGGGCTACGACGGCAGCTGGACCGGTGACGAGAACATCGACGTGCTCGAGGCCAAGTACTTCATGATGCGCGTGCGCTGCGACGGGGGTGCGCTGAATGTCGCGCAACTGCGCACGCTCGGGCAGATCTCCACCGAGTTCGCCCGGGACACCGCGGATCTGTCCGACCGGGAGAACGTGCAGTACCACTGGATCGAGGTGGAGAACGTCCCCGAGATCTGGAAGCGGATCGAAGCGGTCGGCCTGAAGACCACCGAGGCGTGCGGCGACTGCCCGCGCGTGGTGCTCGGTTCCCCGCTCGCGGGCGAGTCGCTGGACGAGGTCATCGACCCGACGCCCGCGATCGAGGAGATCGTGCGCCGCTACATCGGCAAGAAGGAGTACTCCAACCTGCCGCGCAAGTTCAAGACCGCGATCTCCGGCCAGCAGGACGTGGTGCACGAGATCAACGATGTGGCGTTCGTCGGCGTGGTGCATCCCGAACACGGCCCCGGTCTGGATCTGTGGGTCGGCGGCGGCCTGTCCACCAACCCGATGCTCGCCAAGCGGGTCGGCGTATGGGTGCCGCTGGAGGAGGTGCCCGACGTCTGGGAAGCCGTCGTGTCGCTGTTCCGTGACTACGGCTACCGCCGCCTGCGCACGAAGGCGCGCTTGAAGTTCCTGATCAAGGACTGGGGCATCGAGAAGTTCCGCCAGGTGCTGGAAGACGAGTACCTGAAGCGCAAGCTGATCGACGGCCCCGCGCCGCAGCAGCCGACCAAGCCGATCGACCACGTCGGCGTGCAGCGGCTGCGTAACGGGCTCAACGCCGTCGGCTTCTCCCCCATCGCGGGCCGGGTGTCGGGCACCGTCCTGACCAAGGTCGCCGACGCGGTCGAGCGGATCGGCTCCGATCGCGTCCGATTCACCCCGTACCAGAAACTGATCGTGCTCGATGTTCCCGACGACCAGGTCGACGCGCTGATCGAGGAGCTGGAGCCCCTCGGCCTGCAGGCGCGGCCCTCGCTGTGGCGGCGCAACCTGATGGCCTGCACGGGCATCGAGTTCTGCAAGCTCTCCTTCGCCGAGACCCGCAAGCGGTCCCAGGCGCTGGTGCCGGAGCTGGAGGAGCGGCTTGCGGATCTGAACGCGCAGCTGGACGTTCCCATCACGATCAACATCAACGGCTGCCCGAACTCCTGCGCCCGCTCGCAGATCGCCGACATCGGGTTCAAGGGCCAGCTGGTCGACGACGGCGCCGGGAATCAGGTGGAGGGCTTCCAGGTTCACCTCGGTGGCAGCCTCGGCTTCGACAGCGCTTTCGGGCGCAAGCTGCGTCAGCACAAGGTGACCACCCAGGAACTCGGCGACTACGTCGAGCGGGTGGTGCGCAACTTCGTCAAACACCGTGCGGATGGCGAACGGTTCGCCCAGTGGGCGGTCCGCGCCGACGAGGCCGACCTCAGATAAGTGTCGACGGGAGATCAACTGTGACCACCGAACTCGTGGAGAAGCTGTCCGAGGACGAGCTCCGTGCCATCGCCGAGCGCGGGGCCGCCGAACTGGACGGCGCGTCGGCGACCGAACTCTTGCAGTGGACCGAGGACACCTTCGGCACGAACTACATCGTGGCCTCCAACATGCAGGACGGCGTGCTGGTGCACCTGGCCGCGGGAATCCGCGCCGGCGTTGACGTGCTGTTCCTGGACACCGGCTACCACTTCGCCGAGACCATCGGCACCCGCGACGCGGTGGAGGCCGTGTACGGAGTGAACGTGGTCGACGTTCGGCCGGAACATACAGTGGCCGAACAGGATCAGCTGCTGGGCAAGGATCTGTTCGCCCGCGAGCCGAACGAGTGCTGCCGGTTGCGCAAGGTCGTCCCGCTGCAGAAGTCGCTGGCCGGATACAACGCCTGGGTCACCGGCATCCGCCGGGTGGAGGCCCCGACCCGGGCGAACGCACCGCTGATCTCGTTCGACGAGGGTTTCGGACTGGTGAAGATCAACCCGATCGCGCCGTGGTCGGACGAGCAGATGCAGGACTACATCGAAAAGCACGGCATCCTCGTCAATCCCCTGGTGGAGGAGGGGTACCCGTCCATCGGCTGCGCTCCGTGCACCCGGAAGCCGGAGCCGGGAGCCGATCCACGCAGCGGGCGTTGGGCCGGTCTCGCCAAGACCGAGTGCGGGTTGCACACAGCATGACCGAGTCAGGGCCCGGAGGAGGCAGCCTGCGTAACCACGCAGGGCCCCCTCGGGCATGCACGAATAGACACAGCATGACCGAGTCATGGCCCGGAGGAGGCAGCCAGCGTAACCACGCAGGGCCCCTCGGGCATGCAGAAAAGAACACAGCATGACCGAGTCAGGGCCCGGAGGAGACACCATGACCGAAACCATTCGACGCGAACGCCATCTCGGCATCAGCGATTTCGACACCCTCGCCGCGCTGGAGTCCGAGGCGATCCACATCTTCCGTGAGGTGGCGGGCGAGTTCGAGCGGCCGGTGATCCTGTTCTCCGGCGGCAAGGACTCCACCGTGCTGCTGCATCTGGCGCTGAAGGCGTTCTGGCCCGCTCCGCTGCCGTTCGCGCTGCTGCACGTGGACACCGGGCACAACCTGCCCGAAGTGCTCGAGTTCCGGGACAAGGTCGTCGAGCGCTACGGCTTGCGCCTGCACGTGGCGAAGGTGGAGGACTACCTGGCCGACGGCAGGCTCACCGAGCGCCCCGACGGGATCCGCAACCCGCTGCAGACCGTTCCCCTCCTGGACGCGATCAGCGAGCACCGTTTCGACGCCGTGTTCGGCGGTGGCCGCCGCGACGAGGAGCGCTCGCGCGCCAAGGAGCGGATCTTCTCGCTGCGCAACGCGTTCGGCCAGTGGGATCCGAAGCGGCAGCGCCCCGAGCTGTGGAACCTGTACAACGGACGCCACGCGCCGGGCGAGCACGTGCGCGTGTTCCCGCTGAGCAACTGGACCGAACTGGACATCTGGCGCTACATCGCGCGCGAGGACATCGATCTGGCGAGCATCTACTACACGCACGAGCGTCCGGTGTACCTGCGCGACGGCATGTGGATGACGCCCGGCGTGTGGGGCGGCCCGCGCGACGGCGAAGTGCTGGAGACCCGGTCGGTGCGCTACCGCACCGTGGGCGACGGGTCCTCCACCGGCGCCATTCTTTCCGACGCGGCCGACAACGAGGCGATCCTCGCCGAGGTCGCCGCGTCCCGACTGACCGAACGTGGCGCGACCCGTGGTGATGACCGGGTTTCCGAAGCCGCGATGGAAGACCGCAAGCGAGAGGGTTATTTCTGACATGTCCGACCTATTGAGGCTGGCCACCGCCGGTTCTGTCGACGACGGCAAGTCCACTCTGGTCGGACGCCTGCTCTACGACACGAAATCCGTTCTGGCCGACCAGATCGACGCCGTCACCCGCGCGTCGGTGGACAAAGGTCTGGCCACACCGGATCTGTCGCTGCTCGTGGACGGGCTGCGCGCGGAACGCGAACAGGGCATCACCATCGATGTCGCCTACCGGTACTTCGCCACTCCGCGCCGCTCGTTCGTGCTCGCGGACACCCCCGGGCACGTACAATACACCCGCAACACCGTGTCCGGCGCGTCCACCGCGCAGTTGGTGATCCTGCTCGTCGACGCGCGCAAGGGCGTCATCGAGCAGACCCGCAGGCATGCCGCCGTGCTCGCGCTGCTGGGTGTGCCGAAGCTGGTGCTCGCGGTGAACAAGATCGATCTGGTGGACGACGCCGCCGGCGTGTTCGCCGCGATCTCCGCGGAGTTCAACGAGCTCACCCGCACACTGGGCTGGTCGAGCGAGGACGTGCTGGAGATCCCGGTCTCGGCGCTGCACGGCGACAACATCGCCACCCGCTCGGACAACACCCCCTACTACGACGGCCCCTCGCTCATCGAGCATCTGGAATCGGTGCCGGTCGACGCCGACAGCACCGGCAATCACGCTTTGGGCTTGCGGTTCCCGGTGCAGTACGTGATCCGCCCGCGCACCGCGGAGCACCCGGACTACCGCGGCTACGCAGGGCAGATCGCCGCGGGCGCGGTCGCTCCGGGCGACGAGGTCGTGGTGCTGCCTTCGGGCATCCGTACGACCGTGGAGCGGATCGACACCCCCGACGGCGAGCTCGCGGTGGCGCAGGCCGGACGCAGCGTCACGCTCATCCTGGCCGACGATGTCGACATCTCCCGGGGCGACATCATCGCCTCGACCGCCGACGCGCCCGAGCCCGTCGATGCCTTCGACGCCACCGTGTGCTGGCTGGGTGACAAGCCGCTGCGCCCCGGCGCGCGACTGCTGCTCAAGCACGGCACCCGGACCACCCAGGCGATCGTCGGCACGCTGCTGGAGCGTTTCGACGAGCAGCGCCTGGCGGCCGATCCCAACCCGGAGTCGTTGGCACTCAACGACATCGGGCGCATCTCGGTCCGGGTCGCCGAGCCGATCCCGGCCGACGACTACCGGGCGAACCGGCACACCGGCAGTTTCCTGCTGATCGACCCGGCCGGCGGGAATACGCTGGCGGCCGGTCTGGTCGGCGACGTGCTGTCCGCCGTCGAGGTCGGCGCCGGAGCCTGACATGGCTGTGTCGCGAGCTCTTTCCGGCGCCTTGCCGGTCGTGCGCGCGAGCGCACCGGGCCGCTCGGGTTCCGCGACAGCCCGGCTCGGTCGCCCACCGGCGGTACTCGGTGACAGCCCACGGCCGCCCGCGCTGATCGCGGTCGCTCACGGCAGTCGCGATCCACGCTCGGCGGCGACCGTCGCGGAGGTGGTCGCCGCCGTGGCGGTCGCTCGGCCGGATCTCGACGTCCGGACGGCGTTCCTCGATCTCACCGCCCCGTCGGTCGAACAGGTCGTGGCTGCGGTCGCCGCCGAGGGACACACGCACGCGGTGGTTACCCCGCTGTTGCTCGGCAGCGCCTTCCACGCCAGGGTCGACCTGCCCGGCCTGCTGGCCGCGGCCCGCGCCCGTCATCTCGGGCTGCGCCTGACCCAGGCCGACGTGCTCGGCGCGGGCCCCGGGCTGATCGAGGCGTTGCGCGACCGGGTACTCGCCGCCGGTGGCGAGGCCGGGCACCTCTCGGGGGGCCGGCGTCTCGGTGTCGCGGTCGCGGCGGTCGGATCGTCGTCGACCGCCGCCAACACCCGGACCGCCGAAGTCGCCACCCGCCTGCGCGCCCGCACCGGCTGGCACACCGAGATCTGCTTCGCGACCACCGAACCGTCGGTGACCGAGGCGATTTCGCGACTACGCGCCCGCGGCGCGGACCAGGTGCTGATCGCGCCGTGGTTCCTCGCACCGGGACTGCTGACCGATCGCCTGGCCGACGCCGCGCCGCAGGCCATCCACGCGGACGTTCTCGGCGCGCATCCGGCCCTCACCCAGGTCATCTTGGACCGCTATCACGCGGCGATCGCGCAGACCCGCGCGCTTTCTGCCTGACCGGACGTTCTCGGAGAAGTCTTCCGGTCTCGGATGATCGCGGACACGCTTGCTTCCGAATCGTCCGCGCCGACCCACGCGCGCGTCCGACGGACACTGATGCTAGGAACTCGGGATGGCCGAAACGTCTTTCCGCACCACCTCCTGCGCCAGCCACGGACATCCCGAGTTCACCGTCGTGATCACCGAGACGCAGTTGCCGGGCATGGAGAGCTGGCTGCTGTCCTACTTGGAATCCTCTGTGGCGGAGGGCACGCGGTATCACCCCGGTGAGACGATCCGGATCGGCTGGAATCTGATCCGGGTGCGCGGGCGCGACGACGGCACGCTGGGGCTGGCCGAACGCGCCGATGCGCAGACCTGGGTCGAGCAGGTCGATCGCACGCTGCGCGACGTCTGGTACCAGCGCGAGGTGGCGGCAGGCGTAGGCCTGGCCGAGCGCCTCGACTTTCCGGGCGAGGACCAGCAGGCGATCGTCTCGTCGTGCGGGCTCGAGTCGCCCGTGCTGGTTCTGGCCCGCACCGAGCCGGACGACCCGGAGTTCTCCGGCTGGTCGGTCGAGTGCTTCGAAGACCACGCACACCGCTCGTCGTACTACACCACCCTGCTGGAACTGGCCACCGCCATGCCATTCGCGGTGCAGTTCTTCGCGCTGCCGGTCTCGACCACGGTGCTGATCGAGAGCCCCGGCATGACCCCGACCGGCACCATCCGCCCGCACATCGTGGACGCGGACGGCGTCGAACTGTCCCCGATCCCGGGCTCCTACCTGGACCACCTGGTCAACGGGACGCCGAGCGGCTAGCGGGTCGGCGCATGCGGTGGTGACGCCACTGGTGCCTTGCGCTACCGGCGGCCGACGCCGTTGCCAACTCACGAGGGCAAGGCACTCGCCTGCGCCGACTCGACGCCATCCAACTCCGAGGGGCTGGCCTGGTCACCTCGCAGATGGGATCGGCGGACGACGGCCCGTAGGGCCATTTCATGCCTCCGCGGCGGCGCGTCCACCACGAGTCGAGCGGTGGCGGCTCAACCGAGCAGGTCGTCGACTATGGCGCGCGCGGTGGCGACGCCCCGCTCGTCACCCAACTGCCGTGCGTTGTGCGCCGCGGCGATGACCGCATCCAATTCGAACGCGACGGCATCGGCGGCGCGGCCGCCGAGATGCCCCTGCTCCTGAGTACGGTGAATCTCCTTCACCAGCCACGCGAGCCAGTCCCGACGGTCTTCGGCGATGGCATCGCGCACCGGTCCCGGCTTGCTGTCGAATTCGGCGAGGGTCGCCACCCGGAAGCACCCGCCGGGGAATGCCGGGTCGGTCACCTGGCCGAACCAGCGCTCGACCAAGGCGCGCAGGCGCGGTAGTCCCGCGGGCTCGCTCAGGCTCGGCGTGATGACCGCGTCGATGAAGACCTGCCGCGCGGATCCGACCGCCGCGAGTTGCAAGCTCTCCTTGCTGCCGAAGAGGGTCGCGATCCCGCTCTTGCTGAGCCCCAGATCCGTGGCCAGTCGGCCGATGCTGATGCCGTTGAGCCCTTCCACGGACGCCACGTCGGCGGCGCGGCGAGCGATCGACGCCCGTGCCCGCGCCCCTTTGGCCAGGCGCTGATCGGTGTCGCGAGGCTGACCGCCTGCGGTGACGGACTTGGTCATACAGGTCATTGTTCCACTCCGCCATTGCACATACGAACGTATGGTCGTACGTTAATTGAACGAACGATCGTGCGTTTTGTTTCCCACTATCCGAAGGAATCTCAATGACCATGTCAAGCCGCAGCTCGGATTCCGTTGATGCTCGGGGGCTGGGTGTCGAAGGGGCGGTTGTCGCGCAGCAGTGCCCACAGCACGTCGACCAGGCGCCGGGCCAACG
>NZ_VUOT01000027.1:0-99283 GCF_009829295.1 Nocardia sp. CY15 | reverse complement strand
TCACGGCGGTTCTTTCGGCTTACGGCGGACGTGGGAGTTGGCGCTTCACATCCTGCCGCCGAAAGAACCGCCCCTCAGCACACCACCCCTGCACCGCGTCACCAACGTCACGACCCGCAACAGCTAGGTGGCGACTTCAACCATATGCGCCACTTGGCGCTCCGAGTGCTCCTGCTATATTGAGCGCTGCGACAGTGGCCGTCTCCCGGCTACTCAATCAGGGGACAGGCCAGGGCGCGCCGTGCAGCTGGCATCATGAGCGTGCCGCTGCGTAGTCGCTCGAGGGCGGTGTGTGCGGAGTCCGTCGACGAGGATCGACAGCAACCGCGGTCCGCGACTGTCGAGCTCCGCGTCGTCGAGCCGCGACAACCAGCTGATGAGCACGATGACGTCGCGGGCTTCGGTATCGGCGCGGATGCTGCCGTCCGAGCGACCAGCCGCCAGCAGCAGTTCCACCGCCTCACCGATCGGGCCGAGACTGTGGGCAGCGAGGTCGCGCCAGGTCGCCGCCTCGACTGCGGCGAACACATCACGCTTGACCCGGGCGTAGGCCGCCACCCGATCGAACCACGCCGCCAACGCATCCGGCGGCTGATGCGTTGTCAGCAGGCGAGCCGCCGCGGCAACCAGTTCGTCCACTTCATGGCGGTAGACCTCGGCGAGCAGGTCCTCCCGCGTCGGGAAGTGCCGGTACAGCGTGCCCTGCCCGATGCCGCAGGCTTTCGCGACCGCGTTGAGCTTCAGCTCTCCCGGCTCGTGCATCAGTTCTCGTGCCGCTCGGAGGATCCGTTCGCGGTTGCGTTGTGCGTCTGCGCGCCGTGTTTCGCTGCTCTTGACAGAAGCGGACACGTGTCCGCTAAGCTTGTCGGGGTAACCGGACATATGTCCACTTTAGCTGAAGGAGATCCTGATGCCCATTCACGGCAAGGTCGTCGCCATCACGGGCGCCAGCAGCGGAATCGGTGAAGCAACCGCTCGCCACCTCGCCTCACTCGGCGCGGCCGTTGTCCTCGGCGCCCGACGCACCGACCGGCTCGACCGGCTGGTCGCCGAGATCGAAGCCGCTGGCGGCGCCGCGGCCGCCGCGCGGGTCGACGTCACCGATCCTGCGGACCTCCACTCGCTCGTCACCCTCGCCATCGAGCGCTTCGGGCAGTTGGACGTCCTGGTGGGCAACGCCGGGATCAGCAGACTCAGCCCCGTCGCCGACCTGGACGCCGAGGGATGGTCGGCGATGGTCGACGTGAACGTCAAGGGAATCCTGCACGGCATCGCTGCAGCGCTACCGGTGTTCCGCCGCCAGGGCAGCGGGCACCTCGTCACGGTCCTCTCGGTTTCCGGCCTGAAAATCGTTCCCACCCAAGCGGTGTACGCCGGAACGAAGAACGCGGTGCGCACGCTCCTGGAGGGCCTGCGGCAGGAGAGCACCGACGGGATGCTGCGGACGACATCGATCTCCCCCGGCCTGGTCCGCACCGAGTTCATCGACCAAGCCATCGACGATCCGGCCTTGCATGAGCACGTCAGGAAGAACATGACCGATCTCGGCATCGACCCGATGGCGGTAGCTCGCGCGATCGCATTCGCGATCGATCAACCCGACGCCGTCGAAATCGGGGAACTGACCATCCGACCGACGCGCCAGGGCTGAATACCCGCTCCTCGGGGTGGCCTGACAGGCCACAAAGACGGACACCCGCACCGGTGACGGGCGACTAACAGGGCTGGCTGTGGTCGTCGCAGAACCCGGCTGGGCCCGGGCCCGCGCGGGTCTCGTCCACTCTGTTTTCCGACCCTTGACACCACGATCTGCGCCGGCGGCACCGCGACTGGTACCAGAAGCTGGCGCTCGACGCAGAGGCCGACTGGATCAGCCACCGACAACCCGACTGGATAACCGCCTTCAAACCGAACAGTCCAACCTGCGCGAAGCGCTCGAGAATTGCCTGAACGACGACACCGAAAAAGCCGCCGTAACCGGATTGCGCACCGCCGCCGCATTGTACGAGTTCTGGACCTTTCGTGGCCTGTACGGGGGAAGGCCGCTCCTGGCTCGACCGGGTACTCGCCCATAGCGAGGCCACGCCGATACCCGACCGTGTCAAGGCCCTCCAGGTAAGCAGTCAATTGGCCTCCTGGCAGGGCGACTTTCGTGCTGCGGTCCCCTCCTCTGGAGGAGGCGCGTGCGCTCGCCGAACAGGAGCCGACGCCAACGATCAAGGCGCGGATCGCCCACGCCGAGGGCAGTCCCACACGGCTTCGTCCGTGTCGGTTACGAGCCCAGCCACTACCCGGACGGAACCGGGCTGCTTCATATGGCCCGAGAACTGCATTGACTCCATGCGTCTCCTCTGCGGCAAAGACCACCGGACCGTGCAGACACCCCTGCGATAGGTCTATCGAAAACGAGGGCTGAATCACCGGTCGGGACAACTCACCGGACCCCGCAGGCGTCGCAAATCGATCTTGGGCTCAAGGGGTGACTGCATCACCGCGTGGATGATCATGTCGGCGTGGAGGTTTGGGTGCGGGACTATGGAATGTCTGCGGCTCGTCAGGACGAGTTGTGGCGTAGGTGGCGAGCGGGAGAATCGTTCAGTGCGATAGCGCGATCCCTCGGGATGCCGCTGCAGCACGTCAGGCGATTCCTGGCCCAAACCGGAGGACTCCAACGCCGACCGCCGCAGCGGCGCATCCAACATTTGACGATGGCCGAGCGAGAGGAGATCTCCCGCGGCCTGGCCGCGGGCAGCTCGGCCCGCACGATCGCCACCGGGCTGGGCCGTTCGCCCTCGACGATCGCGCGCGAGATCGCGCGCAACGGCGGATACGGCGCCTATCGGGCAGCGGTGGCTGATCAGCGGGCCTATCACCGTGCGCGACGGCCGAAACCAGCCAAGCTGGTGCAGAATCCGATGCTGCGAGAGCTCGTCGAGGGCAAGCTCTCGGTTCGTTGGTCGCCTCAGCAAATCGCGGGATGGTTGCGCCGGGAATTCCCCGGCGACGAATCGAAGCAGATCTCTCACGAGGCGATCTACCTGGCGTTGTTCGATCCCCGACGTAGAGCGATCGAGAGAACACTGACGCGCCGACTACGAACCGGCCGGCTGTGCGACATCCGAAACGAGCCGGCCGCCGTCGAGACGGTCGCGGAGTCATCACCGACCTGGTGCCGATCAGCGAACGGCCGATCGAAGCCGAAGACCGCCGGGTCGCAGGGCACTGGGAAGGCGACCTCGTGATGGGCTCACGCCCGTCTACCATCGCGACACTGGTCGAGCGGACCAGCCGATTCACCGCACTGGTCGCGCTGCCCGAGGGCATCAAGGCGCACCAGGTCACCCCCCTACTTGACGAAATACCTGCTCAGCCTGCCGACAACGATGCGCCGATCCCTGACCTGGGACCGGGGCCGCGAAATCGCAGGCCACAAGTCCATCACTGCCGCGACCGGCACGCCGATCTATCTGTGCAAACCTCGAAGCCCGTGGCAGCGAGGCACCAACGAGAACACCAATCGCTCACTGCGCCAATATCTACCGAAGAACGCCGATCTTCGCCGGTTCACCCAGGACGATCTCGACGCCATAGCCCTCGAACTCAACCACCGGCCCCGCAAGATCCACGGGTACTGCAGCCCTGCCGAGGTCTACGCTGAGCGTCTGAACAGTGGGTGACGCGCTGACTGTTTGAGCGCAGCATCGTTTTACGGACAGGTGTGGATGCGGGATTGAGATTGAGTAGACGACCACACCGACAGCTCTCACCCTCAACAAACTTCGAGGTCGACATCGACGCCGAGCTGGCCCAGTTCGGGCCAACCGGGTATCGGCCCCTGCGAATGTGCGATACACAGCTGCCCCGGTCGGAAGTGACGGGTTTGGTTGATGCGTTTTTGCTATCGATCGGTGGGTGAGTGGTCACTGATCGACCGGGTCAGTAGCAGGGGGGTACTGCCATCATTTTCCGGGATGTCCCGGATATGCTCGAAACCGACTTTGCTTAGAACATGCAGCGAAGCCTTGTTCGCCGCGGCCACGGTGGCGTGCACCTCGGTCAGTCCCAGGGTGTGGAAACCGTAGGTGACAAGCGCTTCTGCCAGCTCGACACCCAAACCGCATCCCCACACCTGTGGGGTCAAAGCGTAAATGATCTCGTAGCCCTCGACGACGTCAGTCGGCTTGATCTCGGCATGCCCGACCAGGCGTCCGTCCTGACGAACGGCCCAGACGTCGAACAGATGGTCCGCATAAACCTTGGTGAAGATGCGCCCGAACAAGGCCCGGTCGGCCGCTTCGGAAGACGGGCCGTCACCCATCCACCGAGACACCCTCGTGTCCTGAAACAAAGCGACGAAGCCTTCCTCGTCCTCTGGGACGTACCGCTCGAGGACAAGACGCTGGGTACGCAGAGTCGAAGTCACAACTTGGGACGCTACCCGCGAGCTGGCGTTGGACTCGCTGGTGATCGCGGCCGGTGAACTGGCCAGTGCCGGTCTGTCCGCGATCGAGAAGTGGAGGCGGAGGCGGCAGGAACCGGACTTACGGCCCTGTGTGGGGTATTTCTGCAGAAAATTGAGGCTGCCGGTGTAGCCGAGGGCTTTGATCTCACCGAACAACTCGACGACCAGCACACCGGGCTCGGTAGCGCGGCGTATTCGCAGGTGATCGCGGTAGGGATCGACCAGACAAGCACGGTATTGCGGTGGCCGGCGCAGTTTTCGGGTTCGGCCGCTCGGGCATAGCGTTTGACCGTGTTGAGGCCCACGCCCAGTCGGCGGGCGCAGTCCATCAGCCCGACTCCCTGGCCGAGCAGGTCGTGCACGGGCATGCCACCGCTGCAAGGTGGTCGTCTCGCGGGTCATTGTCCGCCGTTTCGGTCCGGCCGCCGCCCAGCAACGACTATGGGCCGTGACGACCCGACATGGTCAGCGGGTATCCCCGGATACTGCACCTTCGCGTCGAGGATCGGCGCCGCCGATCCAGCCGTCGCTGTCTCGCCGGATGGCGGTCAGGCCGCTGGATTGCCGGGCGACTGAGACTTGGTGGCCGAGTTCGCGGAGGCGGAGGACCAATGCGTCGTGGTCACCGTTGTCGGCAGCGTCGATGTTGGGGTGTTCGCCGCCGAGGCTGGTGGATTGGTCGTTACTCGCTCCGAAGGTGGGCGCCGAGACTGCCTGCTGTGGGTCGAGTCCCCAATCCAACATGCCGATCAGCGTTTTCAGAACGAACTGGATGATCAGCGAGCCGCCGGCTGATCCCGCGACATGGGTGAGTGGGCCGCGAGATCCGTCTGCGGCCTTACTGAACACCAGGGTGGGTGAGACCGAGCTGCGGGGGCGCTTGTTGGGCTGAATGCGGTTGGCCACCAGGATGCCGTCGGTGCCCATCGGGTCGGCGGAGAAGTCGGTGAGCTGGTTGTTCAGCAGGAAGCCGTCAACGAGATGGAACGAGCCGAAGGCCGCTTCGATGGTGGTGGTCATCGCGGCCGCGTTGCCGTACTGGTCGACAACGGAGATGTGGCTGGTGCCGTGTTCCGGCGGCTGTGGGCCGACGCCGAGCGGGACCGGGCCGAAGTCGCCGGGCTGGGCGGTGCCCATGCTGCGGTTGCGGTCGATCAGGCCCGAACGCTGTTTCAGGTACTCCTTGTTCAGCAGCGTCTGTGGCGAGTTGCCGGGCAGCGGAATGAAATCGGTATCGGCCACGTACTTGTTGCGGTCGGCGTAGGCCAGCCGCTCGGCCTCGGCGATGAGATGAACCGCATCGGCCTTCGGCTTGCCGCCGTTGCTGGCGGTGTCGGAGTCGGCCCCGAGATCGTCCGGCTTCAGCGCGGCGAGATCGAAGTTCTCCAGGATGCCGAGGGTGGACGCGACGGTGATGCCCCCCGACGAGGGGTTCGGCATGCCGCAGATCTGATGGTTGCGGTAGTCGGTGCATAGCGCGGTGCGCTTCTTCGGCTGGTAGTTGGCCAGGTCGGCGACCGTGATGAGACTGGGGGTACGACCACCGGTGCCCGCGGTCGCGGCGGCGACGATGTCCTGCGCGATGGCCCCGGTATAGAAGGCCTGCGCGCCGTCGGTGGCGATGGCGCCGAGCGTCTTCGCCATGGCCGGGTTGGTGAGTACGGTATCGGCGGCCTTGCCCGTGCCGTCGGGATTGAGGAAGTACGCCTTAGCGCCGCCATCCCGTGCGAGATCGGTCGCCGAGTCGGCGATCTGCCCGGCAAGCCGCGGACTGATCTGGAAGCCGCGATCGGCGAGCCCGATGGCCGGGTCGAACAATTCGCGCCAGCCCTTTTTGCCGTGCTCGCGGTGCACCATCTCCAGCATCCGGATCACACCGGGCACGCCGATCGAGCGGCCGCTGGCCCGGGTGTTTGGCTTCGGTTCGGTGCGATCGGTATCGCTGACCCAGCGCAGGTAGTTCTCCGTCGCCGCCGCGGGCGCGACTTCGCGCCCATCGTAGGCCTCTTCGGACTTGGACGCCGCGTCGTAATACATCAGGAACGCGCCGCCACCGATCCCTGAGGATTGCGGCTCCACCAGCCCCAGCGTGGTCTGCGCCGTGATCAGCGCGTCGGCTGCGGTCCCGCCAGTCTGCAACACCTCACATGCGGCCTTCGTTGCTGCCGGATTCGCCGTGGCCACCGCGAACGTCTTCGATCGCACTGGCATCATCCCCGACCGATACCCTGTTGCAATCTCCGGACTCGTCCCGATGTCCCGCGTTTTCCCGTCGGCCGTTCCCGTCCCCGTCCCCGTAGCACCGTCAGCGACGGTTCCGCAGACTCCAGCCGCTTCCTCATACCTACAACTGGTAACCGCCCCGAGAACCAGTAGCATTGCCGCCAGCCCGGCCCATGTTGCTCGCGCTCGCATCATGCGACCCCAGCGATCGACGCTGTCACACCCAGCGATGGAGACATCGCGCAGCGATCCAAGTCGCCGATGACTCGGCGGCGGACGGCATCAACTGCGGCCGACACGGACCGACTGGGCTGCCCATGCGCGCTGGCCGACCTGCACACCGCGGTCGCCGAACAACCATCGAACCGAGTCACCATTGGCCGCGCCGAGCTCTTTGGCTGCGGACGCGGCGGGCGCTGCACGGTGTCACTCGTCACCATTGGGCACTCCATCAGTGGATTGGAGTTCCGTCGATTCCGGGTGCGGAATGGGTGCGCTCGCGAGTTCGGCGAAAGCGATTGCCATCGGCCGGGGGTCGGCGGGCAAGGCAAGAAAGATGATCCGGTCGGCGGTGGGGTCCAGCGGGATCGTGTGTACGCCCGTGTGATGTGCGGGTAGCGAGAGCTCGGGGGCGATGCTTACCCCGAGGCCTTCTGCGACCATCGCCAGGATGGTGTTGATATCGCGAACACGATAATGGCATTTCAGGTTCGCGCCTGCCGCGCGCGCGAGTGAGGTGATGAGCGGTTCGCAGCCTCCGGCGGACATGATGAACGGGTGACGGGCCAGTTGGGCCATTGAAACCGAGTGGCAGTCGCCCAGTTCGTGACCGCCCGGCACGACGGCCAACATGCGATCCACAGCGAACGGCCACGCTGTCAGTCCGGCGGGAACGAGAACCCCGGCTGCCTGTTCGATCGACGACCGGGTGGTGCCCTCGATGCCGGATGCCAGGGTGGCGATATCTGCCGCTCCTGTTTGGAGCCATTCGAGTACCTCCTGATCCGAGCCCTCCAGCACGATCAGCCGAACCTGCGGGTGCGCACCGGTGAACCGCCGCAGGATCGGTGGCAGCAGTCGGGTGTTGGCGCTGGGAATGACACCGACCCGCAAGCTCCCCCGCTCGTGCTCCCGTGCTGTGGCCGCATCGTGTTTCAACGCCTCTGCCTGTGTGAGGATGAGCGTGGCGCGACGGCAGACAGCGCGTCCAGTGGTCGTCAAACTCACGCCGTGGTTGCCGCGGACCAGCAGCGCGATGCCGAGTTCATTCTCCAACGAGCGCAGCGCATGGCTGACCGCGGACTGCGTGGTGGACAGTTCCTCGGCGGCACGGGTCATGCTGCCTGTCCGCGCGACCGCTTGCAGAATTCTGAGCTGGGTGAATGTCACAGTGCTGCCCGCAGAAGGCCGACGACCAGTGGATGCGGGGCCTCGGGTCGTGAGCGGGCCTGGGGCACGAACAGAGTAGCGACGTAGAACGGGTGGCCGGGGACTTCAAGCACCCTGGCTGCTCCATCACCGTCCACGCCGGTGACCAGGAACCCACCGGCGTGTAGGACATCTTGTCGGTTGGTGTCGAGCCCGAAGTTGCAGTAGTACTCTTCCTCGACTTCGGTCCTTCCGTACAACGCGGCCACCCGGGAACCGGAAACCAGGGAAACGGGCATCGTTTTGCCGGCCAGTGAGCAGGTCAACTCCGACACGAACAGAGTTGAGGCGTAGGGGTCGTATTCGGCATGCTGGGCGTCTGCGTAACCGAGCACCGTGCGGGCGTACTCGATGACCATGTGCTGGCAGCCACCGCACGTCCCGAGCGTGGGTACCCCGCTTTCCCGGCCGTGACGAAGCGCGGCGACGGCGCCACGCAGGCTGCGATACGGACTGCCCGGCGCGCACCAGAGCACATCGGCGGTCTTGACCTCGCCCAGGTCCGCCTCCAGTGGTTCGGTGGCCAGCCAGCGGATGTCCACCTCGATACCAAGATGCGCCGCGGCATGCTCCAACGCGTCGTCGGTAGCCCCGTGGGGAACAAAGTTCGGATCACGGTCACCGACGACCGCGACGAGAAGGGATCGGTCCATGATGATCACTATGCGACAGTTGCAGCCTCGCCGCCCATGCCGAACTCGGCGACCACCATGAGCAGACACTCAACTTCCAGCATCGTCCCATGGCCCTGCGGCCCTCGTTGCGTGACCCGGACAATTAGAAATCGACATCCATCAGCTGCGGCATTCGCACGCGGCCGAGCTGATCAACGTCGGCGTCTCCATCGAGGGCGTGGGCAAGCGGCTCCGGCACGCCTCCACCGAGACCACGCAGGTATATGCCCCGTCGCGGACAAGAACGCCGACAATGATATCTGCGCCGCCCGGCGGCGAAGGCCGAAAGCCTGATCGTGGAGGCGTGCAGGGCCGCCAAGCGAGCCGTGAGGAATCTGTCGAATCAGCTGCGGTGGTGGGCGGCGGAGTAAGACAGTGGTCAGCCGGTCTCGCGGATCGTTGTGACCCGCTGACGGACTGCTGCCCAGAGCTCCGTTGGCAGGTGCGGCCTGGTCAAGTCACGATCACGGATGGACACGGTCACCTCGACCCATGAGCTGGCGATGCTGTTCGCGTCGGTGAACAACTACCAGGGCACCCCACGCGGGGTGTCCGAGCCGCTACCGACGGCGCTCGCCTCGGAGACCCTGAGTCTGATGTCCGGTGTCATTCCGTTCCGCAAGAACACCACCCCGACCCTCAGCGCCGAGCCGATGCCGACCGTGACCTCCGAGCAGATCCCTGGACTGCTCACCGCGGAATGGGCCGCGGCGCTGGCGGATCTGTCGGTGGAGGACTGCTTCTTCCGGATGCTCGGCCCGCACGAGGTCGGCAGGGGCTGCGGATTCGACACCACCTTCCCCGGGCACGAGGGCGAGTTCATCGTCTGGGGATCCGCCCGAGATCAGTGCGACGGGTTCGGCAACCGCCGTAAGCCCGTCGGTGGGTACATGGATCGGGTCTCGGCTGCGGGCCATCCTCCACACGGCGGAGGCGATCGCCTGAACCGATCCGACAAGAGTGTGCCCCGGCGGCTCGTATCCGCCGGGGCACATTGCTGTGAAGGCCAAGGCGGGCCGGTGTATTCCGGAAGAGGGGCCCGAGATACTGGAAGGAGTGCATCATGTCGAAGTCAGGCGGGAAAGGCCATGGCGGCGGCAAGATGACCACCGCGGCCGCGTCCCGAGTCCAGTCCGCAGCCGCGAAGAACCCGGGCAGCAGCTCGGCGAAGTCCGGCTTCGCATCCCGTGCTCAGTCCAGCGCGGCGAAGTCCGGCAGCGGGAAGAGCGGCGGGAAGAAGTAGCCCACTACGCAGGGCAGCCCCGGAACGTTGGGTGTTCCGGGGCTGCCCTGCCTACTTGGGTATTCAGTCGACGCCTCGGTAGCGCGCCCACATCACCGGCAGCTGGTCGAGGGGGAAGCGGAAGCCGCGGCAACGGCCGATCTCGTGGCCGGGGTACTCGTCGTCGAGTTCGGTGTGCGGGTGGTCGACCACCCAGGTCAAGCTGGCGTCCTCGCGGAGCCAGGCGTACACGTCGAACCACAGCCCGTCCATACGCACGGTGACCGCGTCCCCACCACTGGTGTGCGCCACACCCCGCCCGCGCAGCTCGGCGCACAGCAACGCCCGCCGCAGCCGCCGCGCGTGCACGACCTCGTGACGCAGGCCGCGCCACCACACAGCGAGCACACGCTGCTGGATTCCCTGTGGTGTCCTCATCAGATGTCCTCGATTCGGATGGTGGCGACGGTGAAGTACCGCACGGCGCCGGAGCTGGTGGTCTTGCGCCGCCATTTGCCGGTGCGGGTGTACCCGGCGGCGGTCAGCGCGTCGAGGCTGGCCGGTGCGCCTGGTTCGGCGGGTACGGATTCCCATCGGCAGCTGACGTGGCGGCCGTGGATGCTGCCGTCGTCGTTGTAGAACAGCTCGCAGGAGTAGAGGTCGGCGACCGCGCCGTCGGTATCGTCGAGGCGGGCGATGACGTGCAGGTCGATGTCGGCGTTGGTCATCGTCCGAGCTCCTCGCGGTGCAGCTGGCGGCGTCCACCGGCGCCGACCGCGGGTCCGGGGCGGGACTGGCCCTGTCCTGCGGTGGTGGCGCGGTCGGGACGGGTGGTGCAGGCCCGCGCCCCGGGGTTCGGTCCGCGGCCGGCGGCGGCGGCCTGACGCTGAGCGATCGCGTCGTCGCGGGCAGCGACAGCGGCGGCGGACTTGTCCCTCCACTGCTGACGGCGCGCGGCAGCGCCGCGCCCGAGCTCCCCGGCCTGACGGGCTCGATCATCGACGAGGGCCCGGATCTGCTGGCGTACCTCCGGGTCTACACCCGCATGGCCGAATGCGTCAGCGCGTTCGAAGCCGGGATGATCTTCATCGCGCTGCCGCGGTTCGGCGAGATCTTCGGCGCGCCTGCCTCCACCACCGGCTGGGCGGTGACCGCCTACATGCTCGTCGCGGCGACCGCGGCCCTGGTCGGCGGCCGCCTCGGCGACCTGCACGGCCGCAAGAAGGTCCTCATCGCCATCATGCTGCTGTCTGCCGCGGGGTCGTTGGTCAGTGTCGCCGGGGACTCGATGGCCGCGATCATCGCCGGCCGCGGCATCCAGGGCGTCGCGGGCGCGATCCTGCCGCTGTGCTACGGCCTCGCCCGCGAGGCCCTGCCGCCCGGAAAGGTGTCGCTCGCAGTCGGATTCATCAGCGGCGCCGCGCTGCTCGCCGGGTCCGGCGGTTCCCTGATCGCGGGCGTGCTGCTCGATGTCACCGACTGGCACATGATCTTCGTCTTCGCCGCGGTACTGGCCGTGGTGGCGTCGGCCGTCGCGACGGCCGGACTACCGCCTTCCTCGGCCTCCGGACAGCTGCACCGTTTCGACTACCTGTGCGCCGCGCTACTCACTCCGGGTCTGACCGCGCTCCTCTACGGCATGACCCAGGGGCCGCGATGGGGCTGGTCCAGTCTTGGCGTCCTCGCCTTCATCGGCACCGGCATCACGATTTTGGCAGGGTGGGCCCTCTGGGAGCTGCGCCGGGGAGACCCGCTGGTCGACCTGTGGGTCCTGGCCGACCGGCAGATGGCGCTCAACCTGATCGCGCTGTCGGTGCTCGCACTGGGCCCGGCGGGCGCTGTGCAGATCGTCACCCCGATGATCCTGCAGTCCCCCGCGACACTGCCTGTCGGGCTGGGCATGTCGGCTACGGTTACCGGTCTGGTGGCGGGACTCGGCGCGATCGTCGGATTCGCGGCTTCCCCCGTAGCCGGACTGGTGGCCGGGCGATGGGGCGGGCGGACCGCGTTCCTCGCCGGTGCGGCGCTGTTCGCGCTCGCCAATGTCATGATCCTGCTGGGCCACCGGTCCTTTCCGGTAATGATCGCGGTGTTCGTGGTCGGCGCGGTCGCCACGGCCTTCGCCTACACCGGGTACTCGAAGATCGTCATCGAATCCGTGCCCGAGGACGTCACCAGCGTCACCACCGGCGTGCTGTCCACCGCCCGGCAGGCGTTCTCGGCGATCGTGTCGGTGATGTTGTCGCTTTCTACCGTCCCGGGAACCACCTCCCCCACGCTGTCGTCGTTCACCCTGGCCGTCGGATGGTTCATCGGATGCTCGCTGGTCGTGGCCGTGATCTGCCTGTTCATCGGCCGCCCACGACCCGCCGCCACCGCGGTCGGCGAGGACATCACCCGCACATCCGCCGCCCATGGATGAGCAGAGCGGCGGCCCCGCGGCGATCACCCCGCGGTGCGTCCCGCGGCCGTCCGCTCAGTGGCAACCGAGCGCCCACGCCGCCGGTGTCCGCCGATCACCATGACCGATGCCTGCTGCACCCTTCCGGCGAGGCGCGCTGGTGGCTGCCGCGAGCCCGGTCCTCGATGTCGGCCCGAGGCCGCGGAGCGCCCGGCGAATCCGATCGACATATCAAAATCCATACGCCCGGTGCATGTGTCGTCGTTTCTGATGACGTGCTGGTTCTCCCATCTTCCCCGGTGGGTAGTCCCTAGGGTAGTCTCACAATGCGGCGATCGAGTGGTACTGGGCACTCGCCCAGGTGCTGGCGCGAACAGGCGTCGGTCCCGACGACGTATTCGACTTCGTGGATGCCTGGATGAAGGGCAATCGGCCGGTCTGGCTACGGACAGCCGCCGACTCGGCAACCGGGCCGAGGTCCCTGGTGATCTGGGGCCGTGCCGACGACGGCACACCGTTGTCGGTCTTCGCTCGGCGTCTCGGTCGCGACATCGAGGTGTACAGCGCCGCATACCTGACCGCCGACCAGGCCGCGGACTTCGAGAAGTGGGAGGCGACCCGCAATGACTGATCCGTTCTTGAACATGAGCCCCGCCGAGGTAGCGGCGATGACCGAGCGCCTCGAGTTCACCGATGAACCGGTCACCCCGCCGATCGAGACCGGCCCGGGCACCGAACCGGTCCTCATCCCCCGCTCGGTGAAGCTGACCCGTGACCTCGATCAGGCGTGCAAGCGTCGCGCCGCGAACCTCGGCATGTCGCAGTCGGCCTATATCCGTTCGTTGATTGAACGCGATGTGGCCGAGGCCGGAACCGGTGAGCAGCGACCGGCGTGGGTGCGCGAACTCCTGGCCGTGATCGCTCAGCACGAGAACGACGAGCACCGCAAGGCATCCTGAGCCGCGTTGAGCGGTCGACGGCGACAGTCGGGATGACCGTTCGCCTACCCAGGAGTCGCTCACTGTCAGCGCACGTCCGCTCGCACAGTGCCGCCGGACCCGGGCGGGCGACTGATGGGTTCGACAGACGCTGCGGGTATGGATCGTGAAGGCACAGGCTGAGCCCGGCAAGGCCACGCGGCGGCGTTCTGCACGGTCGATCGGATCATGCGGGAGTTGGGCATGAACGGATGGAATGGGTCGACTGGTACAACAACGCCCGCCTGCACTCCCGGCTGGACTACCTGGGCCCCGCCGAATACGAGAGCGCCTACTACGCTCAACAACCACCACGCCGACCGGCGCTGGTCTAAACCGGAAGCCGGTCCCGAACCCGTGACGGTTCACGGCCAGATCTATTGAGACGAGACATTGTTGGTAGTCTCATTCAATCTGACCAGCGCGGAACCGCCTCGGCAGGCGGGGTTCCGGAGCCGATGGCGTGGTGGCCTGATGTGCAGGAGGTTCTGGTCGGACCACCAATACAATGCCTTGGTGATGGAACGCAGTGAACGCCCGTGGGGCGTCTACCAGGTCCTTTCCGAGGAGCCGACGTTCAAAGTCAAGACGATCACAGTCCGCCCCGGTCGGCGGCTCAGCTATCAGCGCCACTCCCGGCGTGCCGAGCACTGGTTCGTGGTGTCGGGCGAGGGGGTTCGTGACCCTCGATGGCCAGGAACGCTTGGTGCAGGCTGGTGACGCTGTCGACATTCCTATGGAGACTGCGCACCGTATCGCCGCGACGGGCAGCGAAGATCTCGTGTTCGTCGAGGTGCAGACTGGCACCTATTTTGGTGAAGACGACATCGTCCGGCTCGAAGACGACTTCGGCCGCGAGGGATAGTCGCTCGCGATATTCCACCGGAGCGCAAGCCACGGAATCCGCGTCTCGATCGGTATGGCCTGCGGAGCCGTCGTGCGGGAGGTTCACAAGCCGATCGGCGGGGCGTCGCCGGAGACCATGCCACATTGGCCAACAACACTGAGACAGTGGCCAGATAACCAGTGCAACGGCCAAATTGAATGAGACTTGGCCATATTCACTGAGACGGGACAGCTTGGGGTGCCCAGTTCTCGGAACTACTTCAGGTTGACGTCCGATAATGCGGATCAACAGACGTCAATTGCTCGAATGCCCAGTTGAGGCGCAGACCTGTCGGGAACTCCATCACATGCTAGGAGCCACGGTGAGTTCGGCAAGCAGGGCTTTTATTGATTGGTTGGCGCTCCTGTCGCCAGGGCGATGTCCCCTGGCGTTGTCGAGGCCAGTGCCAGGGCAGCCACCGCCTCGCGCAAGGCCGTCATGTAGGTGTCCTCGACCGACTGCAGGTTCTCCAGCTCTGGTGTCACTGCGATGACGGTGACCTCGGCGGTCACGCCGACATGCTCGAGCCCGTCCTCGATGCTCTCGCGCACCGCTTTCAGCGTCCGCCCGTACCCGTACACCCCGTGCGCGGGAATGTGCGCCACCCAGTCGCGACCGCGCCTGTTGGCCCGGCACTCGATCCTGTCGCTCATGTCGGTTTCTCCATGTCGGCGATTACCTGTTGCACGACCATGTCCGGCATCGGGGTGGGCAAAACCGCCTTCCGCCCGCCGATCCGGCACACCGTGTGCGTTTCACTGCTACTGACTGCCGTGACGGTGAACCCCAGCCGACGGGCCGCAACGCGAATCCGCAACAGCGAGCCGCCCTCCTGCGCCCCTGTGCGCAGCGCCGCGGTGACTTCCTGGGCTTGCTTCCACTCGTGCACGCTGACCGCCGGAGGACCCGGTCGCCGGACACGGCGGCCGGATCCTCGCCGACGGTCTCGGCGGGGTCGTCACCGCCGCGGGTCGCCTTCCCATTTCAGCAGTTCCGACGTGGACGTGACCCGGGAGTCGAACACCGTCCAGAGCGACCCGTCCGTCAACCGCCGCAGGACGAACCGGTACTTGCCGTAGCACGCCCGTGAGGCCGTCGTCAGGCGAGTCCTGCCCACCACTCGGTAGGGATACCCGTCGATGCGCACTGTCGGGTTCATGGTCTGTTCTCCCCTTTCGCCGTTGTCGATCATCGGCGGCCAGAGTGGCAGGGAGGCCCTGAAGCCACGCTGAAGCGGCCTGAAGGCCGCTTCAGGAAGCAGGGAAGATGCCGCTCGGAAGCGCTGGCGAGGTCACCGGTGGGCCTCCTGCCAGCTGTGCTACCCGCCGATCAACGCTGCCGGTGAGATAGTCGACGGCTGGACGGCCGAGACGTGGTGGACCCGAGAACGCCTGTACTGGGCCGAGAAACAGGCACGCACGGTTGTGCGCGCTCGCCCATCCGCTGTCAGTCGAACCGAACCAGCTTGCTGATCGTGCACTCGGTCGCGCTTGTGCAATCGATCCGAACGCGATCACCCGCGCGCAGTGGCACAACTCCTTCGATCGGCACACCGCCTACGGTGATCTCCTCACAGGACTCGGTCGTCAGCACCCCGAATCCGCCATCCGTGTCATCGATCCACGTCTTGACATGAAGCGCCCCCGTTATCCGGAGCAACACGGAGAGGCGGCATCCGGTCGATTGCCCGGATATTCTGTCGAGGTGGGAGAGTTTGGCTGCTGCGGCGTTAAAGGCTGACTTGCAGACCCTCGACTTCTCCGGTCCAGCCGTTGGTCTTGGCCTCGGCGATGCGGTCGCGTAGGTTGACGGTGATCTCGGCCAGGCGGTCGCGGCCCGCCTGGGCGACGCGGAGGCTGGGCATCTGAGGCATGCTTCCCTGAACTAACTGGCCATGCCCATCCCGGCGTCGCCCGAACGCACTCCTCTGCCGCATTGCGGATGGTCGTCGGTTGATCAATATCCGCTATCCGTACGAAGTCTCACAGACGTATGGTCGAGTACATCCGCTGTGGAGTATGCGGATCCCCTGTGGGTCGGCCTCGCCACCGTTGACGTCCGTCTCGCGTGACCTGCTGCGCGTCAGTCCGGCAGCCAGTGCAGCTCGTGTGCGAGAGTTTTGGCGACGGTACGGATGCGGCGGTGAAGTGGTGACTGCACGCGCGGGAGGACCAAGTGGATCGTCAAGGTGGGTGCGCCCCGCAGCGGTCGCCACTCGAGACCGGCCGGTAGTGCCGCGACCGCGGCTTCACTAGCCGGGGCGAGGGTGAGCCCGTCGCGCAGGTCGCGCTGAGACATGTCGAAAGAGACTGCGGGCGTGTGGAATCGGGGGCTCGGTCGGGTGTCGCGGAACAGTGCGGACAGCTGATCGTGGATCACGGGGTTGGCCGCACGGTCCGGGAGTCGCAGCGGATACGCGGCCGCATCGGCGATCCCGATCTCCGGGTGTTCGGCCAGCGGATGATGCTGTGCCAATTGGACCCCGACGCGCTCGCGCCGCAGCAGGAACCGGCGCACGCCACGACCCGGCTGTTCACCGCGGGTGATCCCCGCATCGATGCGGCCGTCGGCGACCGCGAGAGAGATCTCCGGTGTCGCCATCGGGACCGCGCCGACCTCGAGGCCAGGGCTGCTGCGAATGAGCCTGTCCACCAGGGCCGGTGCCGTCTCGGCCCCCGTGCTGAGGCTGTATCCGATGCGCAGCGTGCCCAGTTCACCGGCCCCCGCGTTACGGGCGGTGTCCCATGCTCGGTCCAGCGCCGCCAGCGCGGGCGGCGCGGACTCCGCCAAAGCCGCACCGGCCGTGGTCAATACGACGCTGCGCGTGTTGCGGACCAGCAGGCTCGTACCGAGTTCCGCCTCCAATCGGCGCATCCGGGCACTGAGTGCGGGCTGCGCGATACCGATCCGTGCGGCCGCGCGGGTGAAGTTCAACTCCTGCGCCAGCACCAGAAAGTGCCGCAGGCTCACCGTATCCGGCGCCACTTGCCCTCCCTGCCGATTGATAACGATTCGTTTTGAGTCTATCCCGTCCCGGTCTTTCCCTCGACCTCACATCAACCCCTAACCTGCGCATATGACGATTCAACCGACCGCGGTACCGGACATCGCACACACACCTAGCGACGCAGGAGGCAGTCATGCATAAGTTGGTAGTCCTATATCCCAAGCCCGCCGACCCTGACCACTTTCGCGAGTACTACGTGACCAACCACCTTCCACTGGTCATGAAGATCCCCGGCCTGCTTGCATGGCGCTACAGCTTCGACGTAGCGGCGACCAACGGAGAATCGCCGTATTTCGCGGTCTTCGAAGCCGACTACGCTGACGCCGCCGCCATGGCCGCGGCGTCAGCGTCGCAGCAAGGCCAGCGGGCGGCCGCCGATGTGGCCAACTACGCCACTGGCGGTGCGGTCATCATCGACTATCCGGTACAGGACGGCACCAGCTGAGGCAGGACGGAACGCTACGGGACGCGTTCGGTCGCCCGTTGCGGCCAGGTCCAGCTCTCGGCGGAACGCCGTTCCCGTTCGGAACTACTCGTTCGCGAACCCCGTGTCGTCGTCACCGACTGGGATGACCTGCGCCGCCGGCTCAGTGCCACACTGCGAGCTCTGTGCCACGACACACCGAAATTCCCAGGGCAGTTCATCTTCCATGTGGAATCGGCGGTCGATGAGAAGCTTTTCGTCAGCGTGTGGAATGTAGGAGGGATCTCACCACCGAAGCATTCTTCCACCATCCGGATCTGCCCGACCCGAGCCGGCTCATCGAGCTCGGCTGACACCAGAAAGCGGTCTGTGGCAGCGGCACTTCCGCAACACGATTTCCGACGAGCACGCCGACACCACGGCAGAGCTGTTGGTGGACGCCCTGCAAACCCTGGGGGTGGACCTGACCGACCTCCAATACACCGGCACCGTGAGCGGTCGCGGGCAGTTCGTCACTGTCTACCTCCCCGAGCTCGGCCTGCGGCGCGGTGAAGTCGTCCCCTGACGCACCCTGGCGCGGCTGGGACCAGTTCGACTAGCGCGGCGCCATGTCGCATACCGCATCGGCGGCCTGCCTCATGCCTGCAAGTGTCTCGGCCTGCACGCATGGTTCCACCGTCACCGAGTGCGCAGGTAGCCTGCGTCGCGCGCGCCCTGTATGGAGCAGCCAACGACAACCTCACCACGCGCGTTCGGTCCATGCCGCAGTGTGGCGTTTCGGCCTGCCGTCGTCGACGCACACTGTCTCTACCGGCAGACCGCACCATTGCGAAACGTCGTGTTCACACCGGTCATGCTTCGTGTCCGGCCGTACGCCCCGCCGAACTACTCGCCTCGGAGCTACCCGCATTTCGGGCGGTGGATCGGCAGCGGATACAGTCCGGATAGACAGGGATCGCAGGAGGGTATCGCTGATGTCCGTGAATATTCATCTCTCGCTGTACGTCGAAAAGCTCTCCTCGCCAGCACAAGCCGACACCATCGAGATGGCGCTGGACAAAGTGCTGAAGGAGCACAGAATCGACTCCTGGATGCTGGTGAGCGTCTTTCACAACCCGCCCTGGGTGAAGGCATCCAGCGAGAACGGCCCGATCATCGTCCGCGGATTCAGCGAATGGAGCAAGACCTTCGAACGCGACGTCACAGATGTCGTTCGCGGTATTGCGCCCGAGGCGGACATCGATCTGGAATGGGGTTATCCGGACGAGGAGCGACCTGCCGGTTGACCTTGCTGCCGGCGCGGGTGGGAGCAACCGGTCAACTGGGCTGGGGCCGTGATGGGTGCTCGGCCCGCAGTTGGCAGCCGATCACCGAGGTCGGGACTGTGGTGCGGATGTCATGTTCTATCCACTTCAGGGGACCTACGGCCATAGCGTAGATACTCGACGCTCGAGCCGTTTCCCCCCGTGCGCGATGCGCCTTGATGATCACGGCGACACCAGTGATCAGTTCGCCGACCAGATCGGATTCGATGGGCGGGGCGTGAACTTCTCGGCATAGCTGGGCCAGAACGTACGCTGCCGTTTCCAGATCCGGTGTGGGCGGTCGGAAGACGAGCGGGCGTGCGCAGCTCCCGGCGACAAGTGCCGACATACCCAATTTGTGCGAGGCGACGGCGAACGGCCCTCTCGCGTCCGGCTCCGTCCGCCACGACCAGACCGCCAGCACGCCGGAGACACGGCTTGCCGCCCATCGCCATACCGCGCGCTCGATGCTCGGAACACGTGCCAACGCCTCATTGAAGCTGCGGACATCAGCCAAGGCATGCGCCCAGAGCTCGGGGTCGGCCGACAGCGCGGTTTCTCGCGCCGACGGTTTGATCGCACGCGGCAATTTCCATTCGGTCTGCGCGTCGGCCGCTGCTTGCGCGTCGTCCTCCCACCCGTCGCGCAGATCGGGCAGGCTCAGGCCGGCTCCGACCTCGAGGTCGGTGATCGCCGGACCGAGACGTGCGCTGTGGGCGTCACGCCACTGGGCGATGTAGCCGGCGACATGACCGTCGACGACACTGACTCGTGGCTGCAGCGTGGCCCCGGTCGCCCGCATCCGGTGTATCCATTCGACCTCTGAGAGGCTCACCGCCGCGGCATTCGATGATCCGAGCCGTCACTGTCTTCCAAGCGCTCGATGACATCGAACGACCCAGCAGTCGGGGCCGGGGCTCGGTCGGTCTGAGCCTGCCATCCGATCAACGCCTCGGCGGACGGCCGCCAGTGCTTTCCCAGCGACCACACCGAGGCGTATCCGCTCAGGCCGCATCAGCATCGGTGTCCACGCCCCGTCCTCGGCAGCGTGCGTAAGCTTCGAGCGACGGAGCTGAGGCAGCGTGAACGGTCCGCGCGTGAAATCGCTCGTGTAATGCTCGAACAACTCGGCCGCTCACCGATACGACAACCGCTCAGCGCAAGGTGAATGGGTCGATGTCGTCCATGGCCACACCGTGTTTCGCCTTGCGGTCGGTCAGAAAGACCGGGCCCTCAACGATCACGAAATGTGGGCCAGAACCAAGGTTCGGCGACGTTTACAGACATGAGGAAACCGCGAGCGCTCATCCGTTGCCGAAATCTGCCACAGGAGTGGCGCAGTGGGTCGTTCTACGCGGGTACGTGCGCGGGGCGGTGCGCTGGATTGCGGCGACCGCCGCGGCTTGGCTGGCCGGATTGACTGCCTTCGCCGCGTTCACCACGCCGCTCTGGCAGCCTGGACAGTCGCCCGCACTGGTGGCGGTGATCGGCGTATTCGGCGGACTGCTCATGGCAGCCGCGATGGCCGCGGTATCGGGCCTGTTGCTCGTCCGTCTGCTGGGAAAGAGCCGATGAATGGACTCGGCCCCTCGACTCCTCACTCCTGTCTCCACTCGGTCGGCGGGGGCATCCGGACGGCTGGACAACCGGGTCTCGATGATGTTGCCGGTGGTACCGGTCGATCTCGACGATCCGGTGGAGAAGCTGAACGTGGTACGTAAGCGGATGGGCAGGCTCAAGAGCGGCGGAGAATCCGACGCGGGGCAGACGCTGATCACCTTGGCCAAGCTTGTGCCGTTCGCGTCGGTGGCGTGGGCGGTAAGGACGGCGCTGCGCTACCCGCAGCACGGTGTCGCCGCTCTGGCGACGAATGTGGCAAGGCCGACGCAGACGCAGCGAATGTTCGGCGCCGATGTGCTCGATATCTTCCAATTGGCCCCCATCGCGATGCGCTTGCGCATCGGCATCGCAATGCTCAGCTATCACGGCATGCTGAATTTCGGAATCACAGGCGATTTCGACGGCGCACCCGATATCACCCTCATCGCGCAGACGATTCCGGCGCCAGTGCGACAGCTGCTCGAGCGCGCCGAGGCGTAGTCGTCGACTATCCCGCGCCAGCCCTCAGCCCTCAGCCCTTAGCTCCGGCGATAGGCGAGATGTTTGCGCGCAGCGCTGACGATTCCGGCGGCGCAGACCAGTATCGCTGCGATAGCGCTGAGACCGATCCCGATGTCGAGAGCCCTGCCGAGATCACCCTTGTCGCCGTCGTGCAGGCTGGCGATGAACTCGGCTGTGAAGTAAGGCCGGTGCACCAGGACCGCGACGCCCGTAATGACGGCGAGCAAATCCACCGCGATCGACAGCGCGGTGACCGGCAGCGTCCACGCACGCACGACCAGTCGCGCGCCGGCGACGATCACCCACAGCACAGCGACGACAACCACCATCGGCAAGAGCCGGTCGACCACGCCGGGATCGAGACCTTCAGCGGTCTCGGCGAGGAACGACGGCGCAAGTTCAGGGAAGAGGCACAGCGATCCGACTAGCACCTAACCGATGCCGACAACGCCCGGACCTCACCACAGTGACCGGGCCACAATTGGCCGCGGAAATGCACTCCGCCGCGCTCCCCCAATACACGCCGACCGTCGCTCTGATCGTGTACACGGCGTCCACGCTGCCGACACCGAAGCTGTACCGGCCAGCGCGGGGCGTCACACGTCCGCCGGGAGTGCTGCGGGTAGTCGGTACCGACACCCCCAATGACGCGAGGCAGCGTGTGAGGATATCGGCTCCCTGGAGGAACATTCCGACAACCGACCTGGCCGCGATCCGCCGCCACGGCGGCAAACAGGTCGACCGGAAGGGGCCGCGCCGACGTCAGTGGCGGTGTCCGCTGCCGCCCTGATCATCGTGCGGATGGACGACCATCACCGGGCACGACGCGTGCTGCACCAGAGTGTTGGCCGTCGAACCCAGGAGCATGCCCGCGAAACCTCCGCGCCCGCGGCTGCCCACGACCACCAACTGCGCCACCTTCGACCAGTCCAGCAGATGCGAAGTCGGCGCGGCCACCTCCACCTTCCGAGCGACGCGGACTTCCGGGAACTTCTCCTGCCAACCCGCCAGACGCTCGGCAAGAACCGCCCGTTCGACGCTGTCGAGGTCGAGCTCACCCAAGCTGGCGTGCCCGGCGAACCAGCCGAAGTCCCAATCACTCCACACATGTACGGCGACCAGTTCGGCTCCACGCTCGGCCGCTTCGGTGAACGCCGCGGCGATCGCCGCTTCACCGACCGCGCTGCCGTCCACGCCCACGACCACCGGCCCCGAGACGAGCGTCGTGTCGCCGGCGTCGCGGCCGGTGCGAACAACCACCACCGTGCCCTGGGCGTGTGCGGTCACGGCCAGCAGCGTAGAGCCCAGATGGGTGAATGTGCCGGTGTTGCCGGTCGCGCCGATCACAACCGCATAGGCCTCGGCGCTGTGCTCGATCAACAGTTCCCTACCGGTGTCGGTGGACACACGAGTCGAGACACGCAGTCCGGGCGCGGTCTCCCGGGCCAGCCGTTCGGCGCGCGCGACTACATCCTCGCTTTGCTCGCGCACAGCGTCGATCACTGTTGGCATAACGACCTCGTAGTCCCCCAGCACCCAACCGGTGCCCACCAGATCCATGCCGTGCACGATCTCGAGAGCTCGCCCGCGCTCGGCCGCGAACTGCGCCGCCCACCGCACAGCGGCCCACGACCCGTCCGAACCGTCCACACCGACGATGACCTTCGCCGTGGCGAGGTGATGTGGATTGTCGAACCGACGCTCTGTCATGGCATGCCTCCTGAGCCCATGTGATCGTGTAGCGCCCGGCCGGGCGCTACCCCTCAACCGTATGAGCCCCACCACAGCCGCGAATGCGGCTTATCGGCCCAGAGGACAGGGACGAAAGGCCTCAGACGAACAGGGAAAAGCGACACGCAGGTCCCTCGATGCCCGGGCCCAAGGTCTCTCGCTCGCGAACGAATTTTCCGCGAGGCTGTCGGTCATGGCCGCTCGCTTCCCTCCGGGGCCCGTCAGTCCTTCCACTGGTGGGACCGGCGGTTCCATCGGCCTGCTGTGGCGTGCGGTGCGTATCCTCTGGCTGGCGCGCGATGCTGCACAAGCAAGCCGATTAGGGTCCCTTCCGCTCGACGCTCGATCGAGACCGCAGCGTCCGCCTCGCGTAGCGCTGGATGTCAGCGATACGTTTCGGGACGAGGCCGTTGTCCTCGGGTGTCCTGGTCGACCGGCCAGATCATCCCATTTACGGCTCTCTGCGGAACGTTCGGGGCGCAGACGCCGAATCCGCGGCCATCCGAAGGTAGTTGTGACGGGCGGCATTTCGAGGCTCGCACCATGACGCGATAAGGAGCGTCGACCATGAATCCAGAAAGCACAAACGCGGCCGGACGGGACATCGACACCGCGTCCGCCTATCCGGTATACCTGCGTGGCGACCTGGAAGAGCCGCTGTCGCGCTGGCTGTGGCTGCTGAAGTGGCTGTTGGCGATCCCGCATTACGTTGTCCTGTTCTTCCTGTGGATCGCCTTCGTGGTGCTCACCGTGGTAGCGGGAGTGTCGATTCTGTTCACCGGCCGTTATCCGCGGACGATTTTCGCGTTCAACGTCGGCGTGATGCGGTGGTCGTGGCGGGTGCAGTTCTACACTTACGCCGCGCTCGGCACCGACCGGTACCCGCCGTTCGCGCTGCGCCCCACCGGATATCCCGCCGAAATACAGGTCGACTATCCGGATCGTTTGTCTCGTGGCCTTGTGCTGGTGAAGTGGTGGTTGCTGGCCATCCCGCACTACTTGGTAGTCACAGCGATGTGGGGCGGTGCGGTAGTGCTGGCGGGCGACGACGGCGACAGCCCGACCGCCATCCCGCTGATCGGCGTGCTCGTACTCATCGCCGCGATCACCCTGCTGATCACCGGGCGGTACCCGCGCCCGTTGTTCGACTTCGTCGTCGGCATCAACCGCTGGCTGTACCGGGTGCTGGCCTATGCCGCGCTGATGCGAGACGAGTACCCGCCGTTCCGCCTCGATCAGGGCCCACGTGAACCGGTCGAATCCGTACCCGCCCCAGCTACGAAGAGCAGGCCAGAGGCTGAGTATTCGCAGGTTTCGGTCTCGTCAGATAGCGTCGAGTCGGCCAGTGCACCAGTCAGCTGACGTCCGAACGCGGGCGAATGCCTGCGAGCTGAGAGGCGACATCGTTGTGACTATGCGTGCCGTTCGTCCTGTTGTCGTGGGCGTCGACGGTTCGGCGGCATCGTTCGCCGCGGTTCGTTGGGCAGCCGTGACAGCCGCTCGGCGTCACGCGCCGTTACATCTGGTCCACGCGATCGGCGTCCCAGCCGACGCTGTGCCCGTGTTGGGCCGGTTACTGTTCGACACGAGCGGATTGCGCAAAGTGGGCGATTCCGCGCTGAGCGCGGGACGCAGCATCGTGCAGGAGGCCGCCGGACCCGTCGGCGTGACCGCGGTCGAAACCTTTGTCGAGTCGTCTTCTCCGGTACCCACGCTGGTCGGTCGATCCGCGGCCGCCCAGCTTCTGGTGGTCGGCGCCCGCGGACTCGGCGCCTTCGAGCGGGTGATGCTCGGATCGGTCGGAATCGGGCTGATCAGGCATGCCAGATGCCCCGTGGCAGTCGTGCCCGATGTCGAGGAATCGGTTCCCCGTGCGCCACACTGCCCGGTTGTGGTCGGCGTGGACGGGTCGCGCTGCAGCGAACTCGCTTCCAGCGGCATTCGGATCACTTGGCGAGAGCCTTGCCGCCATTCGGAGCCACTGCGAACCATGTCCCCCCGACGCCCTGGCCGAGCAGATCCCCTGGCTTCTTGTCTTTCGAGAAGAAGTACACCGGCCAGCCGCCGAGGGTGATTTGGCATGTGCCGTCGGCCCGTTCGATGAACCCGACGAGCTGTGGGTCGACTCCCGACGCGTAGACCGATTGGTCGCGGGAAACGGTCAGCGGCGGCCATGTCACGGCACATTGCCCGGCGCAGTTGGACGCCGACGGCTTCGCGGTGTCCTTGTCGAACCGGTATAGCGACCGGCCCGTCCCGTCCGACACGTACTGCCCGACACTGGGATCGCTGGTCACATCGAGCTGCACCGCATTCGCAGTCCCGGCCGGGGCTGCTCCGACGTAGATCTTCAGCCAGCCCTGCGTCTTCGCGACCGCGGGAGCCTGCCCCGCAGCGGGCGCCAGCGCGGCGGTCACCGTGGTCGACGATGCCGGCTCGGCCGCCGGAACAGGTCGCCCGTCATCGCCACCACAGGCGCTCAGCAGCCCTGCGAATACGACCACGGTGGCTGCGACCGGCACAGCGGCACGCTGGAATCTTCTGGCCGAGGTCATCTTTCGGTCCCTTTCGTCGCTGTTCAGCGAGGCGCACACTGCATCTCGTCACCTGTACTACGAACTGTCGCGACCATAGGTTCACTCGGTGCGCCGCCCCTGCGGTGTGCGCTGCGTCATAGCTGCGGGGCCGAGGTGCCCTCGCGGACCTGCCACCCTGTCGATCGACTACTCGGCCGTCGGCGTCCACTCGTGGCCGTAGTGGAAGCCGCGCTGCCCAAATCCTGGCCCTCTGCAAGCAGGCCTCGGCGTTCGATGGGACGTCGACAAGCTTCGAGTGCTTCCGCGTCCCGCGCTGCACCGGTGAGGTCGCACGCATCATGTCCGTGCTCACCACCGAGCTGCCTGGGATCCGGCTGCACGGGCTCGGGGTCAAGACCACCGGCCTGAGCCGCTACGGGGCGCTGCTGTCGAGTGCGGACTCGATGGCCTGGTCCTACTGTGCGCCGCGAACGCCCGCTGCCCCGCCGCAGCCCGACGTGCGGATCCACCCCGGCGGAATGCTGGTGGACTATGGTCCGTTTACGGGATTGGTTGACATAGATACTACTGAGAGATGGGGCTCGACCGTGGAACTGGGACTCACGACATTCGCCGCGCTGTATCCGGTCGGCGATCGGCCCGCACCGACTGCGGGCGAGCGCCTGCGCGAGGTGGTCGAGGATGCCGTCGCCACTGAGCGGGCCGGGCTCGACGTCTACGGTGTCGGCGAACGCCATCGAAAGGACTTTGCCGATCCGCGCCCGCCGTCGTGCTGGCCGCGATCGCGGCCCGTACCGAACGGATCCGGCTGACCAGCGCGGTGACCGTGCTGAGCTCCGGCGACCGGTACGTGCGTACCAGGATTTCGCGACGCTGGACGGGCTCTCGAACGGCCGCGCGGAACTGATGGCCGGGCGCGGTTCTTTCACCGAGTCGTATCCCGCTGTTCGGCTATGACCTGTCCGACTACGACGCATTGTTCGAGGAGAAACTGGCGCTGCTGCACCTGCGCGAGGACCGGCCGGTCACTTGGTCCGGCCGATTCCGGGCGCCGCTGCGCGAGACCACCGTGTACCCGCGCACCGACAACCGGCCGCTGCCGGTCTGGATCGCGGCGGGCGGCAGCCCCGAATCGGTGGTGCGCGCCGGATTGCTCGGCCTGCCGCTTGCCATCGCGATCATCGATGGCCAGGCCGCCCGCTTCGAGCCGCTGGTCGAGTTGTAGCACCGCGTGCTCGCCGAGGGCGGGCACGAGCGGCGGCCCGTGGCGGCGCATGCGCACGGCTATATCGCCGACACCGACGAGGAAGCCATCCTCGATTTCTACGAGCCGTACGCGCGTGCCAGAGCATCATCGGCCGCGAACGCGGCTCGGCCGATGACCCGCGCCCAGTTTCGACGGCCTGCGCTCGAAGGAGGGTTCGCTGTTCGTCGGCACGCCGGACTATGTCGCCGAAAGGTGGCCGACATCCGCAACACCCTCGGGCTCGATCGGTTCGTGTTGCACACCAGCGTTGGCACGCTGCCACACGAGAAGGTCCTGCACAACATCGAGTTGCTCGGCGCGAAGGTGGCCCCGCAGGTCCGGTGCCCCCTGGTGCGGGCCGGTCGGCCCGGCCGACTCACCCGCATCAGGTCGGCTCGGCCGATCCGGAACACTCCCGCGACCGGCCATATCGAGTACCCCGCGCCAAAGGTCAGCGGCGCCACGTGCGCACCCCGCGCTGGATCGATTCGTCGGACCGTTCCCGATCGATGCCGTGGGGCACGACGGGTGGCAGAGCCGGTCGAGCTACTTTCCATCCGGTTCGGGCTGGACGGCGACCGGCGTCGGGGTGTACTCGATCCAACTGGCCTCCCCCAGCAGACGATGCATTTCGATCCAGCGGCCACGCGGACCGTCCCCCTCCCGCCCCGACCACCCGAAGTTGTTCCGCCCGCAAACCCGCTGGGCACGCTCGTCTTCTTCTCGAACCCGCACGGCGACCCTCGAAAAGCCCTGCCGCCATGCCCAATCCACCACCGATCGGATCAAGCGGTCCGCGACATCACGACCGCGGGCTTCCGGCACGACGAACAGCGAGGCCAGCTGGACGGTATCCGCATCGTCGTACGCCGTCGCGGCCACCTTGCCGATCGGTACGCCGTCCTGGAAGGCGACGAACGCTGCCAGCGATCGCTGCACGCCGTCGCGCCACTCATCGGGGGAAAACGTGCGCGTCTGCTCGACCGTCGCCTCGAACGCTTCAGGCGCCGAGGCAAGCGCTGTCAGCGTAATCGTGCGATCCTGCCGCCAGTCGTCCGGCCTCAGCTGGCGTATGTCCACCGGAGGCCGCTGGACCGGTTTTGCGGGAGGCAGCTCGTCTCGCATCGCCTCCCAATCCCAAAAATTGATCCGGCCGCCGGTCCGCGAATCGGTCGCGACCGACCACCAGGCAACGTCGCGTGCCGAGAGATCGGTGGTCGTGCTGGAACCGACGCCGTGCACTGCTCGCCCGCGAGTGGCGTAAGCCAGCACCCCGGACGCAACCGATGTCGCGGCGAAGAGTCCGCTCGCCAGCCAGCCCGTGATCCCGGCGCCCGCGGTGGACAGCAGGAATCCGCCCAGTGCCCCGCCGACCATGCTGCCGATGGCGCCGAGCACACCGTTCACCGACATCGCGCCGCCGATCATCTTCTGCGGCACGATCTTCTGCTGGTACAAGAAGTAGCGTTCGGCGCTGAGCATGCTGCCTGCTCCGACGGCGATCGAGAGCGGCAGGATCACCCACGGATTCGGCGTCAGCACAAAGGATGTCGCGAGTACGCCGCCGGCCACCATGGTGAGGGGATCCGACACTTTCAGGTTGATTTTTTCGCGAATTCGTTCCGGTACGGTCATGACCGCCAGCAGCGTCCCCGCCGCTCCGGCGGCGAGCAAGCAACCCGACATCAGCGGTGCCAAGCCGCCCAGCTGAGCCGCATAGTCGGACGCGGCAATGAAATCGACCAATTGCATTGCCCCGATAGCGTTTCCGATGTTCCACGGAACCAGCAGCAGCACATTGCCACGCAGGTAGGAATCTGCCCACATCGCGCGCGCACCGTCGAGCAGGCCGACCCTGTCGGCCGGATCCGGCCGCACCGAAGGAAGTTTCCGCAGCCGTTCCAGATACAGCGCATAGGTTGCGGCGTCGGCGAAGAAGGGCAGCGCCGGCGAGACACTACCGATGGCCGGAACGAGGAATTTACCCGCCGTCGCGGATGTCTGCCGGCCGACCAGGGAGATCGTCACGGCCTTTGTTTGCTGGTCCTGATCCACCAAGCGCCGGCCATAGGTTGTCGTTGCGGCGCCCCCGACGGTGTTGGTCGCCGCCGCTGCGAGAGCCGACCCGATGACTATGGGCACCGCACCGGGAAGACCCAGCAGGACGGCCGCACCGGCCGCTGTCGAGGTGGCAAGCCCGGCTGTCGACGAAATCTGGATGGTGCGGCGGTTATCGAACCGATCGGCGATATACCCGGCGGCGGGCTTGGCAAGCAACGTCACCAATTGCCCGGCCGATGCGGTGAGTCCTGCCAACTGCATCGAGTTGCTCAGCTGCTGCACGAGCAGCGGACTGTAGGTGGACAGACCCACGCTGGTCAGGTTCGAACTGATCGAACCGGTGTTCAACCGTTTCAGGGTGGCGTCCGCCTTCTTCTTCGGACTGCTGGATCGCGACAATCCACGAATCCACTTCAGGAAGAAGAAGGCACGTTTCGACGCCCGCTCCTCGTCGGACCGACCGACCCGGAAGCGATCGTGTAGATCGACAACGGCTGTCCCGGGAAGCAGCACCGACTCACCGTGCGGGTCGAAAGCCGACACTACGTAACCGGCCAGCTCTGTCCCTGTCTCCGAATCGCCCCATCGACCGAGCCGACCGCTACCCGGATCTTGTTCCTCGAGCCAGCCATTGCTTCCGTCCGCGGCACAGTGATACTCGGCGCGATCGAGATGACCCATCACGCCGTCCCCATCCGGGATCTGCCAGATCTCCGCCACCAGCAGCGAAACACCCTCGCGCGCAGCGGAATCCATTGACCTCAACAACTCCGTCAAAGCCCGGTCGATCAACCGGCGCGGACGCACGGGATCGACCGCAAACCACTGTGGCCGACCACCCACCGCATCGAGCAGACGTTTCAACGACGAACCCGCGAGACCGTCCGGCTCCGGCACCACGAACGACCGGCCGGTCCGCATCCCGTGCAACTCCAGCACCCGCCGCCCACACTGATCGTGCATCGCACCGTCCGGCCGCCGATACGGCACCGTGCCGTCGTCAACGGCATGACGGGGCCGCCCGTCTTCCGCCTCCGCGGCAACCGAGGCGTCCGCTACCTCATCGATCATGCGCCGAGTTCGCACGGCAACCAGTTGCGCGCGGAATTCCTCGGTCCGCAGCCGCTCGGCCGCCTCGGCAAGAAGTGCCTGGGCGGCGGTGACGTCGATCCGCAATCGGCCGGCGACATCCGCCACTGGGATGTCGCGCACATGGCACAGCTCGACCAACGCTGCCGCCAGGGCGGGATTCGGCATATCCGCCAAAGCCAGCAACAGCTCATCTCTGAACTCGACATCGTCGGTCTCCGGCCGGGCCGGATCCCCGATGTCGATTGCCCTCGAATTGGGCTTGTCGGACCGTACCGGTGCATCGATCGACGTCTCCGACGTCGCGCCCATACGCTTCGCGTCGACCACGTCCGACACCGTGAGACCCAATGCCCGAGCGATCTCCTCATCGTCGGGCTCATGCCCCGTCTTCTTGAGCTGCTTACTGATATAGCTGTCGACCTTGCTGACCAGGGTCGCGTTCTCATAGTCGAGGTGCGCGTAAATGACCTCGACGTAATACCTGTTGACGGCGGTCCGGCAACTCGCCCATGCGTGCACACTGAACGAGAACGGAGGAACATGCTGTAATGCCGCCCCCAAAATAACCCGGCGAAAGAACTGGGCGAGTTCACCATGATCGCGGTCCCAGCGCCGCCACCATTTACTCTCTGCGGCTATCGCGATCCCATCGAACTTCCGACAGATACTATCCAGGATAGATTTTTCTTTGTCCGAGCCAACTGGCGCATCTATCAGTTCCCAGAACTTCGCCTCCTCGGTGGCCTCTGCCGGAACGCGATATTGCTGCCGCAGGTAGAAATTCTCGATAGCGCCTCGCAACATGGCATTCGAGATGTACCCGGCATCACGCACCTTGCGCAACGACACCAGGCGAAGGTCGCTGTTCATGGCCAGCGCCTGAGTGAGCCACACATGATGGCGCCCGATTGCGGCCGAGAAACTCTCGCGGCTTTCACCATGGAACACAGCGATCGCTGCCACCCACTCGACCGCCGAATCGAATGCCGCGGGATCGGGTATCAACTCGGCAGCAAGCCATTCGACCAATTGCCGCTCGGCATGCTGGTAGAGGGCCATGACGCTCGCGACAGTGGTGCCCAGCTCCGCCGCCGCTTCATCGTCATTGAGGTTCTGCACTATGCGCAATTCGGCGCATCGACGGCGGTCCTCGGCGAGCCGGTTCAGGCCGTTCCGTATCACTCCCGGATGCGCGGCATTTGCTTCGAGAACCACAGCCAACCGCTCGTTCGGGGTCAGCGAACCCGCGCGAAGGAGCAACTCGGCCAGACGCGGACGACCGAGCGCACCGGGCAGCAGCGCTACCAGCCGCCACACGCCTTGGGTCTCGGAGTGCGCAACCCTGCCCTCCGTCAGGCCCAACTGCGCCGCCGCTGCTTCCCGGCTGTGGCCGTCCATGAATCGCAGCCGCAGCGTCTCGCGCTGCGCGCTGGGCAGCTGTGCGAAGCAACGGGCCGTCTCCTGCGGATGCAGCGCGAGCGCATCGCGGACGAGCGTCATCGCCTCCGCCAGAGTCAACGACCCCACCCGATCCAACAGTCCGGCCAATCGCCGAACCGGATAGAGCTCACCGGGCAGCAACTGCACCAACCGCGACACCGCGGCACCCTCGGACTTTTTGACCGCGTCCGTTGTCGTGCCGAGCCGGTCTGCCACTTCTTTCCTGCTGAGTTTCGCCACGAAGCGCAGCCGCGCACACTCGTGCTGCCCGGCCGGAAGCTGCGCGAAACAACGGTCCGCCGCCTCGCGACGCAGGTCGAGCGCGTCGCGGACGAATGTCGACTGCTCCGAACGAGTCAGCGAACCGACACGGTCCACCATCGCGGCGAACCGCCGACGCTGATCGAGCTCGTCGGGCAGCAGCTGGACGAACCGCTGCGCGGCGTACGCTTCGATCTGTTCGACCGCCTGCCTCGGCTTCTTCAGCCGCGGCGCTGCTGCTGCTCGCGTGAGCTCGTCCCGGAATCGCAGCCTGATGCACTCGCGCTCCGTTTCCGGCAGCCGAGCCAGACAGCGGTCGGCTGCCTCCGGGTGCATGTCCAGCGCGATGCGGACCAGCGTCCCAGCCTCCGCATCGCTCAACGAGTCGATCCTGACCATCAGCTCAGCGAATCGCGCAGGCCGATCGAGCGCTCCGGGAAGCACCTCGAGCAAGCGCAGCACCGCGCTCGTCTCGGCATGCTCGACCGATTCAGTGGCGACGCCGAGCCGCGTCGCCACCTCCGCCCGGCCGAGTCCCTCCAGATACCGCAACTCCACCCACCGGCGCTCCGCGTCGTCGAGCTGAGGAAGGCACCAGGTCGTCGCTTTCGGACGGAGCTCGCACGCCGTCTCGATCAACGCCGATGCCTGCGAGATAGATAGCGAACCAGCCTGCTTCACCTGCTCGACGAGACGTGCGTGCCGCTCGAGCTCAGCGGGCAGCAAGTCCACCATCCGCCACACCGCCGCGGTCCGGATGTCCCCGACCGGATTATCCAGCCGCGTGACCGGCCCTTTCCTGAGCCGGTCGAGCAACCTCGGTTGCACGATCTCGCGCTGCTCGTCGCCCAGCTGGGCGAGGCAACGGTCCGTCGTCTCGGGATGCAGCGCCAGCGCGTCACGCACGAACGCCGCCGCCTCCGGTAGGCTCAGCGACCCGACGCGGTTCAGCAACTCGGCGAATCGGCCGGCGCGCCCGAGCTCTTCACGCAGCAACGACACCAGTTGCCGCACCATGCGCCGCTCGACGAGCCAGACCGCTTTTCTCGTCTTGTGTAGCTGCGTCGCCACCTCCGCTTCGCTGAGTCCGTCCTGGTACCGCAGGGTGAAGCACTCGCGCTGCCCGCCGGGCAACTGAGCGAGACAGTCGCCGAACTCCTTCGGATGAAGAACCGAGGCGTCATCGATGACGGTATCCATCTCGGCACGGTCGAGAGGTTCTGTCCGAGCGAGCAATTCGGCCAACCGCGCCGCTCGCTCGGCCCTCGAGGGTTCTCGCACACCATCGATGCCGCCGCGGACCGACGGCGGTGGCTCATCGCTTCGGCCGACCCGCATGTGCTGCGGCGGTCCCTCGGCATCGCCGCCCGGCAACGGCAACGGATTGCCGTTCTTGTCGAACGCAACGGCCCAGATCGCGGTCAGGTCAGACGCGTTCGTTTTGTCCTCGTCCGGGGTGCCGAACAGCGCTTTGCCTGGATCCTGCAGTTCGATACGGGCGTTGTTGCCCTGCTCGTCGCACCGGTACACCCAGCGACGCGTGTGTGCGGCCACCCCGTGTTCGTCCGCCGCGTGCGTGCCCTCGATCGTGATGATCGAGACACCGGAACGGTTCGCGGCAGACATATCCCGCACCAACTCGTCGAGCGCCGCCACGACCCGCCGCAGTGGCTTATCAGGATCGATCGCATAGCGGGTGGGGCGACCGGCACCCAGCGCGCGCAGGTAGCGCCCGGCCAGTACCCCGCCCAAGCCCGTATCGCTGAGATCGCCCGACGTCGGCCTACCGGTTTCGTGCTGGTGCATTTCCAGCACCAGCCTCGCGCAGCGATTGAGGTCGTGGCCGGTGGGCGGGAGTGTGATGGGAGGGAGATCGTCGTCCTCGTCGCCCTGGCGGACCGCGAACGCGAGGGTGGACCGCACGAGCTTGCCGAATTCCTGGTCATCGTCATGGGATTCGACGAGCAAAGGGGTCTGTTCGGCCGCGGCGACCAGCAGGCAGAGCCGTTGGCAGCGGTGGGCTCGCCGCACCACGGCGTCGGTGCCCAGCTGCGGATAACGCACCGTCAGCCGGTCAAGTTCGATCAGCGCGAGCAGGACCCGGTGCATATCCAGCTGAGCGGACGGGACGCGGGACTGCTTGTGCACGTCGTGGACGAGATTCGGACCGAGCGTGTGAACCAGTTGATGCAGGGCTCGAGTGAGCATGTGCCGCAGCCGCCGTGGCCGATCGGGCGTCCTGCCGGGTCGGGTCGGCTCGGCCACGACGGTGTCGGCCGGTCTGCGGGGCATGTTCCGCTGCATGTCCGACCATCGCTCGGCGATGTGTCGGAAGGCGACGTTGTGGTAAAGTGCGAGCACCCGGGACTTCAGACTGCCGATCCACTGGATCAGCTGACTTCGCTCGTCGAACACGTCCTCGAGGCCGCGCAATCCGAGATACCGCTCGGCAACCTCAGCCAGGCGAATCTCGCTGGCGCCGACGTCCGTATCGGGCTGGGCCCGTGCGGTATTCATTCGCTGCCGCAACTGATCCGGGCGCACATCCCAGCCCGCGTGTTCCAACGGTTGACCGCACCACAAGGCGGCGTCACGCAGTGCGTGCGCTTGCGTTCGGGTTGTTGCCCGGATCGCCCGGCCATCCAGCGGGTGCCGCAGGAGGTGGTCTGCCGACAGGCGCGCGAACCGCTGTTCGATCCGATCCAGCCTTCGGTTCGCGTCATCGAGTGCCGCCGCCACAATGTCGATCGCGTCGACCTGGGCGGTCGTCCGGATCACCGTGCGCACAAGGCCGATGGCGGTATCGAGTCGCGATAGTTGCTCGGCCTGCGCCGGCACGGTTGCCGCCTGCGCACGAAGCGTGTTCAGGCGCGTCAATCCCCACTCACCGTCGCGGCCGGTGTCCAGTCGCGTTGTGTCGATGCCGAACTCCGCGCTCGGCCCCGCGGTGAGTGCGGCGACAGCGAGTCGACGCCGGGCGGCAACATCGACGCGCACCCAGTCCAAAGCACCCCATATCAAGCCGATGCCGGGTAGCTCCACGACCTGTCCCTGCGGCCGGGCCGCAGCGGCAGGTACACCGGCGAGCTCCGACGTCAACTCGTCCAGGGACGCTTCCAGATCGGCGTTCAGCCAATACAGTTGGTCGTCCAGCCCGGCGAGCATTCTCGACTCCCACAGCAGCTCACCCAGGTCGCGTTCCGGCCCGGCGACGCCGGACGCACGCGGTGGCTCCGGCAGAGGACGTGCGGCCAAGTGGGTCAATCGAGCATTCCCGAACAGCATCGCCGGCCGCGAGTCCGGCTCCGCCATACCGTATTCGAGCATCGATGAGAGCAATCGCGCACGGGTCGGCGCGAGCGAGCGCATCCGCCGCTGCACATCCGCGATGGCGATGCCGAGCCGATACAGGCGATCGAGCTGGCCGTCCATCCGCTGGAACACGTCGTCCTGCTTGATCATCGAAGCCAGCGCGGTCTCGATGTCGGGCACCGGCGCACCTGGTGAACGCAGGCCTTCCGGGGCCCGGCGCAGCTCGCGCACCGCTGCGGCCCGCCGACGGCGTTCGATGGACCGCCACGTCAGCTCCTGTTCCACCGTCTCGATCGTGCGGGCCCATCGGTCCGCTCGTCCGATAGCGTCGAGCAACTCCGACACCGCGTGGGACTCGATGAAACGCTGCGCCGTCGCGGCGAGTTCGGCAGGCATGTCGCCCAGCTCCCGCCGATGCAGCACCATCCGGTGCAACCACCAGTCCGCCACCCGGCCGGGCTCGACCTCGGGCCACAGCAGCCTGATCAGGTCATCGCGCGCCTGCCCGTGCTGTGCCGACCAGTGCGCCCACACCGGCGAGCCGATATCGAGCAGCTGGGCGGAATCGATGGCCAGCGGCCGGAGCAGGTCATCGAGTTGCCGGCGCAGCTCGGCGCGCTGCCGGTCGACGCTGCGAACAACCGCGCGCCGGGCGTCCGGCGGCAACGGCTGCGGTGTGTCTTCCGTGTCCGCGGCGGAACCGTCCGGGGTGGAGCCGACCGGTCCGTCCAGCCGCGCCGCTCGTTCGGCGATCTCCGCCGCCACCGCATCCAGCAGCCGATCGAGGTCGCTATCGCGCAACTCGACCTCGGCGGTCCGCCCGGCGGCGACGGCCGCCGCGCGAGCCGACGCGGCGTCATCGAGCAGGTGGGCCCGGCGGATCAGCGACGCTGTCCATGCGGCCAGGCTCGCGCGCCGACGCAGCGCCGCGGCATCGTCCGCGGGTGCTGTTTCGCTGTGCGCCTCCTCCCAGCGCGCCACGTTGATCGACTCATCCACGGCATCGATGGCCCGCGCCCACGCGTCGTACCGATGGAATTGCCTTGCGGCGTCGACCACCGGCTCGACTGCGCGGATCTCCGCGATCGCTTCGGCCTCGGCGGTGCTGTTCGAGATCGATTCGAGCTCCGCATGTCGCTGGTCGACCAGGTCACCGGTCACCGCGGCAGGGGCACACTGCCACAGCTCGGCCAGGAGCGTACGCGCGCGCTCGAGACGGCCGTCCAACCGCCGCAGCGTCTCGGAACCGGGCGTGACGTGCCACACCGCGTCGACGCCCACCGCTCGCCCGCTGGCGGCAAGGACTCGGGCAGCGGCGGCGCGGGTGCGCACCGCGGTGTCCCGCAGGCCTGCCAAATGTTTTCCCAGCGTGAACGTGCGCTCCACCGGACGGGAGTCACGATCGTCGCCGTACCGCGCCCCACGCAGCCGCCGTACCGCGCCGAGCAGGACGTGGTCGAGCTCGGCATCCAAGCGGCGGTGCTCCTCGGCCAGGTCGGCTTGCCGGGCGATCGCGCGCAGATCCAGATACCAGCGCGCCGACATCGACTGCAGGTAATCGCGCAGTGAATCGGAGAACGGATCGGTCCCGTCCCGGCACAGCTGCGCGAGCTCGGCCAGCACGGCCCCGTCGACGCCATCGACGGCCCGTCCGAGGACCGATCGCAGTTGGGTGCGCAGCCACTTCGCGGCATGGTCCGAGTGATCCCACCGCTCGCGATAGCGCTGCGCCAATCGCGCCGATTCGTCGAGCTCAACCTCTCGCCCCACGAACGAAATCAACGCCGAGAGAACCAGTTCCAGGTCGAGTTTCAAGCGCTGGTGTTCCGGCCGGCCCGGCCGCAACTGCCAATAGTGGAACCCACGCATCGCGGCAAGCGACGAGAACACGACGTCGTCCGATTCCGGCAGCCGATACTGCTCGTCGGCCAAGCGAGCGAATCGATGGGCCGAGGTGGCGATGCGATCGAACTCGGCTGCCAGAATGTCGGCGGTCTGCCCCTGTGCCCTGGCCGCGGCGAGCCATGAGCGCAGATCTCGCAACACAGCGCCCAGCGCGTCGATGCGCTCGACCCGACGCTCGACACGGTCGATACCCTCGAGTGTGCTCAGCACCAGAAACCGAGCGTCGAAATCCTCGAACATCACAGCGGATTCGGCCGGCAAGTCCGCGCGGTGGCGCAGATCCTCCGCCATCGAGCGCATGCGGTCGTGCTCGCTCGCGAACGGCTCCGGCTCGTACGGCACTGATCGGATCAACTGATCTTGCCGGGCGATCAAGGCATGTCGCCACTGCGCCCTTGCTGCGGAATCCGGGCGCAGCAGCTCGCTGAATTCCCTGTCCGACAACTGATATCGGCGGAATGGAGCGGACTGCCGCAGCCACTGGGTCAGATCATCGGCGTCGAAACGGGCCTGCTGCCGTGCTTGTGTCACATGCCGCCCGGGGTCGGCGTGGCCTCGATCCACGTAGCGGTGCACGATGCCATGCAGGCGGTCGTCGAAGGCCGTGTGCTCGTCGCGCAGCCGCTGTAGCAGGTCGGGTGCCGGGTCGGCGGTGGTGGGCTCGGCAGCGAATTCAGACCGGGTGGTATGGATCAGTCGCGCGCGCAGGTCGAGGTCCGCGAGTTCTCTCTCGAACATCTCGAGCAGGTCGCCACGGTATTCGTAGGCCGCGGCCGCGTCGATGACCGCGTCGAGCTCACGCAGCCACGCCGTCGCGTTGGCCACCTCGGCATCCGATCGATCCGTTCGGCGCAACAAGGACGCCAGGACATTCCGGACGTCGTCGCGCAGCATCCGAGTGTCCCGCAGCTGCCCTGGTCCCCGATAGCCGGCTTCGTCGTCCATGCTTCGGCATTCGACGATGCGCGCGGTGAGCTCGGCCGCCGCCCGCTGGTGCTGCGCCGCCGCCTCGGCCAGCGCCGCGGCGACGGCATCGATGTGCTCGATCCGGTCGCGCAAACGAGCCAGCGAGACACCGTGCACCTCGTGGGTCAGATCGATATCGGACAGCGTGTCCCGCGCAAGCACCGCCTGCCGCTCGAGCTCGGCCGCCGCGTCGGCGCGCAACCACCGCACATGGTCACCCAGGTCGCCCTCGGGGTGCCTCGCGTCGCCGACGCCTGCGACCGCGCGCCGCGGAGACGAGCCCGTCTGGTCGCTGATTCCGGTCGACTCCTCGGGGACCGAATACACGGCGCCGTCGGCGCCGTAGACGACGGCGAACAGCAAGTCGCCGGAGGGGAAGAACTTTCCTGGCTCGAACAACTGCTTCGCGCCACCCTCGACCAGTGGGTCACGCCACTTGATCACGCCAGGTTGCGCCCGATCGTGGAACACCAGTCGCGCATGGCCGGTGCCCGAGATACGGCGGGCACGCCTGCTCTCGATCACCACATAGGCGGCGGCGCCGGGCCCCAGGTTGTCGAGTAGGTCCACGATCTTCAGCCAAGTGCGGAACTGGACCCAGCGCTTGCCGCCCAAAGCCTTCAGCAGCTGCGTACCGTCCGTCCCCCCGAGCCCGGGATCGGGCGTCGGTGCGGCGCCGGCCAGGTTCTCGGCGATGTTCGGGTTCTCCTGCGACAGGTACCCGAAGGTGTGCACCGCACAATCGATCGGTTTCGAGCCGGGCAGCACATCCGGTGGGCGAATCTCGCCCGCGCCGTCCGGGGTTCCGGAAAGTCCGGTTCCGGCGATCGGCGCCAGTGGCCGCCGTCGGCCGGGACCCGGTGTGATTCGCGCGGTCACCGGCCGGGCGTCCGAGGGGCTCGGCCGCCGATGCACCACAGTCGGCCGTCCGCGTCCACCGGCGGCAGCCGGACGGTCCGGCCGCACCACCCGCCCAGGCGAATCCACTGTTCCAGGGGCGGACACCGCGCGCGGTGGCATCGACGACGCCACCGGCGGGCTCGACCACACCGGACGGGTCGGGATGCCCAGCACCTGCATGCGCCTGTGCAGCTCGGCCGGACCGAGCTTGATCACCTGGGCCAGCCAGCGCTGGTCGTCTCCTGATCCGCCCGGGACGGCTGCCCCCACCCGGGACGACAACCAGTGGAAGCGGGCGGCGGTACCGGCCAGCGCGGCCATGAGCAAGCACGCCTCGGCGAGGTCGATCACGCGCTCCGCCGTTCCGGGTGGCTGCGTCGCGGACCGGGCCTCGATCTCGGCCGCGGCCTCGGCACGTACCTCGTCGATCCGCCGCAGGGTCAGTTCCTCGGCCGACATGCCGATCAGCTCAGCCAATCCCGCGGTCCGCGCGGCACGTTCGGCACGCAACCGGGCCAGCTCTGGGGAATCGGACCGCAATGCCCAGTGATCGACCTCGACACCGTGCTCGCGGGCGAGTGTGCGTGCCTGTTCGCCGAGCGTGTGTCCTACCTCGATCCATTCCCCGCGCAGCGGGGAAGCGAACCACCACGACTCCCCGAGTGACTGACGTGGCCTGGCGGAACTCGTCGGCGTGGCCGACGGCGACAGCACGTCATTCGAGCGATCGGCGGAAAGGTTCGGTGCCGGTATCGGTTCCGGTGGCATGGCCGCGACCTCAGCGTCGATCTTCAGGTAACCGTCGAGGACGTCGGCCAATTCGTGCAATGGCGCCGACGGCCCCTGCTCGGCAGCGAGCCGCCGCAGTTCCGCCAGCCGTCGGCCGTCGGGAACAGCCGTGCCGTCCGGTTCCAGTCCGGCCGTGCGCAGCCAATCCAGCACCGGCGCCGCCGTACGGTGTGCTTCGGCGAGGTCGCGCAGCCAACGACCCAACAGCGTCGGAAGGTCCTGCGCCAGCCCCGCCTGCTCCGTCGGGCTGAGCTGGCTCCACCCATCCGACCCCGACGGATTCGACCAGAACTCGAACCGATCGATCACTCGCTCTAGCAGTGCCCGGCCCCACAACCGCAGCTCCTGCGGCGCCACCTGCAGCAACTCGCCCGCCCGCGCCGCCAGCTCGGCATGCGACTGCCGCACGTCGACCGGTCTGTCAGGTTCGTCCGGTTCGTCATGCACCGTCGGCACATCTCGCGGCAGGGTCTTGGCGGCATCGTCCGAGGCTGCGGCCTGTTCTATCAACGGCTCCGGCGGCAAGGCCGCTACCCGGTCATCGAGCGTCAGATAGCGATCCAGAACGTCGACGGTTTCGTGCAACGGCGACGAGGGGCCGTGCGCATCAGCCAGCCGCCGCAGTTCCGCCAGCCGTTGTTCGACCGGGACAGCCGTGCCATCCGGCACCAATTCGGCCGCGCGCAACCAATCCAGCGCGGCCGCCGCCTGGCGATGCACTTCCGCGACTTCGCGCAACTGCCGGCCGAACAACTCGCCGACTTCTGGCCGAAGTCCCTGCTGTGCAGCCGGACTCAGCTGATTCCAGCCGTCACCACCCGACGGGCTCGACCAGGCCGTGAACCGGTCGATCACCTGCTCGAGCAGTTCCCGGCCCCACAACCTCAATTCCTGGGGTGCGACCCCCAACAGCTCGGCCGCGCGCGCCGTCGCCTCGGCGTGCGAGCGGCGCAGATCCGCCGGATCGCCCGGCACTTCGCCCGTGCTCACCGCGACTCGTGGCACGGTGTCCGCGGCGTCGTCCGATGCCACGGCGGGCACCGGCACCGGCTCCAGCGGAGTGGTCGCCGACTTCGAGTCCACCAGTGGCGCAGACGGACCGGTGGACTCATCGTCATCCATGGCAGCCATGCCGGCACCGAGTATCACGGCACTCGATGGAGCCGTCGACTCCTTCGCGGGCGGCGTGGGGGTCTGCGACGCGGTGTGACCGTCGCCATGAGCGGATGCCGACTCAGTACTGCTCGTCCGGCCCGCGGCATCGCCGTGGCCGGTGCTGGATTCGGATGCCGCGGAACTCGTCGGCGCGGGGTCGACTGAATTCGCCGCCGCGCTCGTGCCCGATGGTTTCGCCGAGGGCGCCACATCGGTCCGGGCGGTCGACGTGTCCCGGGAATCAGTCTGCGCGGCAGCAGTTTCCGCCAACTCCCGCTGCCGAGCGTCGCGCACCTGCTCCACCGCTGCCGCCCACGCGGGATCCACCTCGCTCGTCCGCACATCGGCGCGATGACGTCCGAGTGCCGCCGAACTCGACGAGCTCGCCGGTCGGGTACCCGATGGCTCCGGAGCCGAATACGGGCCGGTCCCGTCGCTGCCGGAACTGTCCCTGGCCGTGGCGGGCGCCACACCGGACGGTGGTGTGCCCGCCACGGACATCGGTATCGGACCCGCCGGAACCGTTGGCGCCAAACCACTTCGGGCCAACACCGCAGCGGCCTCCGGCGTCAGTGCACCCACCGCCATCCGGCTCGCAACCCGCGTCTCGACCGCTTCCAGATCCCGCAGCTCACGCACCGGCTTCAGCGCGGGATCCAGGACGACCTCGCCCCGCACCGGCACCGGATCCGCGGGAACGGATTCCAGGCGCAACATCAACGCCGGCGTGTCGAGCAGCCGGTCGCGGGTGGCGTGCACCTCCATCCACCGCTGCATCGGTGCGGCGTTCTCTCCCACCCACTCTTGCAATCTGTTGAGCAGTTCCGCCGGCAGTGTCTGTGCCGGATTCACCGGGTCACCGACCGGGCCACCCCCGTTCGCGGCATCGGCCGCCATGCCCCGGCGCACCGTATCGCCGATCAGCTCACCCGCGGACGCGCGCGCCTGCTCCCCCCATTCCGGCAACCGCTCCGCCCGCTCCACCTGGAACTCGACCGCCGCACGCAGGCGAGTCGGGCTCATTCGATAGAACTCGGTATCCGACAACCCGAGCCAGCGCGCCAACGCCGAGCCCGCTCGCGTCGACTCCTGTCCCAGCACCGCGAAATCCGCGGCCCGCACCATCGACACCGCCTCCGCCGACGCGGCGGCGCCGAGCTGCTGGATCTGCTCCGGCACCGGCACAACCGGATCGGCGCCGAGCGATTCGTCCGCTCCGGCCCGCGCCGCGGTCTCGTCGCGGCTCGGCGCTGCGCCGACCGCGGTTTCCCGACCGGCCCCCGCACCTCCCGGACCGGTCGGGTTCAGGCCTGCGGCGCCGGCCCCGGCGGGCGCGGTGCCCGTTACCTCTGCCCTGGGGTCGGGCGCACGGTATCGGGGATGAGCCGAATCCCATGTTCCGTCAGCAGCGCGCGGATCGACGGCAGCGACCCTGGCATCGGCGGCCCGGTACCGCTCCACCCCGTCCAACAGGCGTCCGACTTCGGGGACGCGTTCGGCCACACCTGCGGCCCGCACCGCCGGCCATTGTCCGTTCGTGCGACCCGTCGGCTGCCCGGCCGGCTCGAACTGTTGCGCCCACTGCAGCACCGACGCCAACGCGCGCGCCTCCGCCACGCCGGCTCGCACCTTGACGGCCATGCGTTGGCCGAGGCTCGACAGCTCGCGCTCCCGTACGCCGGGCTCTGCCCGAAACGAGCTCTGCTCAGCCAGCTTCGCCTGCCAGGCGTTGTTCTCGTCGAGGGCCCGGGCCACCGGTTCATGCCCCCACCAGCGCAGCTCCTGCGGCGATATCCCCAGCAGCGTAGCGAGTTCGGCGCGCGCATCGTCGCGCTCCGCCACGAGTCGATCCACCTCGGCGGGATCCCGTTGCGGTACCATGCTATCGGCCGCCGCGAGGTCAGCGACGGACTCCGTGTCGTGCCGAGTCCCCGGCAGGTCCGGACCCGCGGGTGAGTCCACCGACCCGGACGCGGCGATCTCAGTATCGGGAGCCGTCGGGGCTACGCTCGAACTGGATTGTCCCGCAGGGGTTTCCCTCGGCGACGGAGATGGGAGCTCGGCACCGGGAACGGTCGGCGTCTCGGACGCACGCCCACCGATGCTCTCGGAGATATTCGCCGGCGCCGCCACCGCACCGGCGGCCGCGGCTTCGGTCTCGGCGAACTCGCGATCGCGCAGCGCGTTGATTCGCTCATACAACGTCGCATTCGGATCGCCGACCGGTTCCGTTGACGCCGTGGCGCTTTCCCGGTCCGCCACGGCACTGCCGTCCGCCGCTGGGCGCGAGGTGTCCTTGTCACCGTGACCGGCGATTACCGATTCGGCGGGATCCGGAGGACGTCCGACCGCTATCCCGGACTCATCGGCCGCCGAGCTGCGCACCGGTTCGGCGTCCGCCGGACGGAGTTCGCGCGTTCCGAGCGCGTCCGGCCGCGCGACGAGATCCGCGAGTGGTCCGGCTCTTTCGTGGCTCGCCAGCGAAGGCGGCGGTTCGGAGCGCGCCCGCGCGTGCAGGCCGGCACCGGCCATCCCGAGCGCCACGCCACTGACCAGAGCCGACGCCGACAGCCGGAACTCACCGGTCAGCGCCGCGGCGGTCGACGCGCCACCAATGACTCCGAAGACCCCGGATACCACCCCGACAACGGCGCGCCCCAGCAGCACTGGAGCGTTGGCACGGGAGACGACCGCGTGCGCGGCGTACCCGCTCAGCACTCCACCCAGCGCGGAACCGCCGCCCGTCGCGGTGGCGAGGAGAACCGAATTCCAGTCGACGCTGTCGCGATGACCGTCCAGGGTCCCCGCAATCTGCCCGGCTTGTACCACGAGATCGACACCACCGGCGGCTATCGCGAACCCACCCACCTGAGCGAGCAGCGGCCCCGCTCGTTCGACCGCCGCGGCCGCGCCCGCGCCCAATCGACTGGCGACAAACGCCCGAAACGCCGTCAGATGCTTCGCCCGCGCGGCTGTCAGGATGTGCAACCCCCGGATCGGGTGCACACCACCAGCCAGCAGAAGCTGATACAACGTCAACGCGCCGAAGGCGTACATCACGTACACCTCTTTGTCGCTGTCGGCGGCACTGCGATCGGTATGGCGGCTCATGCTGTGACAGAACTTCGCCGAATCCTCGGCGACCTCACACATGGGGACAGCGCTGGCGGTGATACGGTCCCCGAACTCACCACGCACCGCATCCGGCAATGCCGCGACCACTTCGCGCAACCGCCGCGCGAGATCGTCGTACTCTGTTCCCGCCTGCGCCCACGCCGCGCTCGACCGCCGCCCCGACTCCCCACGCATCTGGGGGACCTCGTTGCCGAAGACGATGTCGGTCAACCAATTCGGCAGATCGTCCAGAAATTGCTGCGGCGGCGTCATCGTCACGGCAGCCATCCCTGGTCGGCGGAGCAGGATCGAAACCGCAGGATAGACCGCATCGAGGTCTGGCGGCGCCCACACATCCCCACCATTGGAAATGCTGACCCTGGCGCCGTGGCCAGCTCAGACCGACGCCCCCTGCCGCCGCAGATACCGCTGTTCGAAGCCGGCCGCGTAGGTCGCGGGCGGCGTCGACGACGAGGAATGTTCCACCACGCCGTCATCCGCGACATAGAAGATCGCGCGCCCGATCGCGATCTCCCCGCGCGGCACGGGCACGTACACCATCCAGCCCGCGTTGATGCGATCGGCGCGCAACTGTGCGAGTGGGTAGCCCGTCGTATCCAGCTGCCGATCGGTGATATAACTGCGGACGCGGGCGATCGCGTCCGCCGCCGAGATCTCTTGCCGTGCATGCCGAGTGAGCGATCCGGCGATCGAGAACTGATACAGCGCCGCATCTATGTCGAAACGGTCCGCCTCGCCGAAGACATCTACCACCAGTTCGCGCGTCACGACACCGTCCTGCGCCGCGGACACCAACGCCTCCGCCGCCGTGCGCACCGGTGCGGGCGGCCGATCCGGCAGCAGACTCGCCACGATGTCGATCACCGTCTCGGTAGTCCACACCCCGGGAATCGCCGAACCCGAACCCGCCGCCGGCGGGGACTCACCTCGATACCACTGCCCGGTATCCCACCAGTAGCAGAACGAGAGCAACCCGGTCGCCGCGCGCGGGTTCAGCACCGGATCGGCCACCCAATCCGGCGCCCCAGCATAGTAATTCGGCATCTCGGCAGCATCGTTGTACACCGCGTTCAAGGCGGGAGAATGCCACACACCGCCCGACAACACGGCTCGGTCGCCCGGCAGCACGAACACCGTCGACCCGGCCCGCCGGGAGCTCTCGAACCAGCCCAGCGACGGCAGGATTCGCGGTCCGCGCTCGGATCCGACCGCCACGAACGCGGCCGACAACACCGCCCACCGCGCCCACAGCACCGGCAGCTCCGGCAGTTCGTTGGTCATCGGCGTCGGCCGCGTCCCGGCCGTGTGATCGGCACGAACCTCCGCCACGGCGCGGCGTGGACTGCGCGTCTGCCGATCGCCGTGGCCGAGGTAGGCCGCCAGCCAAATCGGCAGCCGGGCCCTCGGGTACCTCACCAGATCGGCGCGATACGCCTCAGGCGCGAACAATTCACCGTCCGGGAACGGCTCGTCACCGTAATCGAGGTCGAATTCCACCTCGCCGTCGGCGGTCGCCGACAGCAGCAACCGCCACCACGGCCCGCGATCCAGCCCCGCCGACAACTCCCGATGTCGGCGCACCAGCGCCGATACCGACTCCGGCAGCTCCACTCGCACCGTTCGGTCGTCGACCACGCAGGCGGCGTTGGCCACGGCCTCGTCGACGGTCAGCGCGAAGACCGCATCCCACGACCGCCAATCCGGCGCGGCCACGGCGGAGATCTCCGCTCCGATCCGGCGGGCCAGCCGCAGCAGCCGCGTGTCGAGCGGCTCCTCGAAATCCTGGTACGACAGTTTGTTTCCCGGCGCATCCGATCCCGCTGGATCGTCGGCTCTCGAATCCCGCATCGGATACCTTTCGCTGTTGATTCCATGGATTCATCACAGCGGGCCGCGTTGCCCATGCGCCGTATCCTGCGTCGCCGACCCGCGTGCGGTGTCGATGAGCAGTCGGCACAACGTCTTCGCCGGTTCGGCGGCCCGGTCCTCGTTGAGCATGACGTCGGTGAGCGCGTCCGCCAGTGCCGCGGCGGGATCGAAGCGCCCCTTGTCGAAACTGCCGCCGCTCAATTGATCCCGCCATCGCCGGTAGCCACGCACAACGGGGGCCAGACCAGCGCGGCTGTGCTCGCCGCGGTCTCGGAGATATTCCGCGATCAGCGCCCGCTGCGCACCGGCACGCGCTTGCCGCCCGCCCGCGCGGTCGAAGGCGCGCCCGAACGCGCGGACCGTCGTCGCATAGACCGGCCGCGTGTCCGCTTGTGCGACAGTCGATCCCGGTCGGTGAATCGCGCGAATCGCCGCGGCGAGCCGCGCCGAATCATCGAGCAGGGTGATATTGAGGGTCACCGACCAGGCGCTCACCGGCTCCCGCGTGCCCATTGCCGATTGCTGCTCGATCCGCACGATCTCGCGCGGCGCGAGCGCACCGATGCCGACAGAACGCACGTCGAGCACCGGAAATCTGGTCAGGACCGCATCGGTCGCCGCCACGAATTCCCGGACGGCGGCCTCGTCGGTCACGGGCAGGTCGAACCCGGCCACCTCGACGCCGTGCCGCTCGGCCAGTTCCCGGGCGAGCCGCTCCAGGGCGCTGTCGGTGTTCCCCTGGTTTCGCGGCCGCCGGGGGGGATCGCTGTCGGCGTGCTGCCTGCCGGGTGGGCGCTGTGGCGCGGAAACTCTGTCCGCGAACGGCTTACCCGCGGCGCGGTCGGGTGTGGGACGTCCACCGAGCGGACCGGCCGAGGCCGTACCGTCCGACCACGGCGTCCGCGTCGGAGGCTGGACGACCGGCGCGCTGACGGCAGCCGGGCGCGGGGTGCCGCGCGCAGGGGCTGCCGTGGTATTCGGTACGGCACGAGCAGGTTCCGCCGCCGTCCGACGGTCGCCGGCGGTGTCGAACTGCCGAGCACCGGGCGGGGCAGCGCCGGGCGCCCGGCTAGGGTCGGCGAGGCGGCTGCCGGGCTGCTCGGCGGTGCGGTCGCCGCTGTTCGCGGCAGCCGCGACCGGAGATCGCGGCGTGCCGACATGACCCGGGCCCGGACTTTCGCCGACCGGACTCGGGGTGCGTGCCGTGCTCGCATCGGCAAAGGGAGCGCTGCTGGGTGGCACGGACACCGGCTGCGCGTCGACCGACTCCGGCGTCACCGCCCGCGACACGATGCTGGGGATCGGCTCGGGCGAGCGGCGGATCTGGATGGGGTCCGGTGCACGTCCTGGTTCGGCGGACGAACCGCTGCCGGTCCCGACGCCGGGCGGGACTGTCGGCTGGAGTGCCTGTGCTACCTGCCGTCCCGCCTGCTCATCCGCGGTGTGGAAGGCTTCCGCGGCACGCCCCACGTCGCTGCCGAAGCGACACACGTTGTCGGCGAAGTTCCGCAGCGCGATCAGTGCATCCCGCGCATCCGGTTCGTAGGTCTCCGCGAACGCCTTGCCTGCCTCGTCCTCACCCCACCACCGGCCTTCCTCGGCGAGGGCGGCACGCAGCCGTTCCACCACCTGTCTGGCTTCGGCGCCGATTTCTCGCAGCGCTGCCCCGCGCGCCCGCAGGTCCTCCGGATCGACCTCCAGTGATTCACTCACCAGTGCCTCCGGCCCCCCGGCCGACGACCGAGCACCGTCCGGTGGCCGCCGCGAACGAGCACGGTCGACCTGTCGACCATCGCCTCTCCCTTCGGTCCCGCCGAGACAACCAGTTTCTCCGACAGCGGAACTCGACCGGACGAGACCGTTCTCACCAGCAGGAAGCGCTCGACGCCCACAGATCCGGTGAACACCACCTCGTGCGGTCGAACGCGCCCGCCGATTCCACCGCGACCGGCCCGGGGTTCTCACCGCCCACGCCCCGGAGCTACCCGACGCCGGCCAGTTCCGCGCGGCGCTGTCCGCCGACCGGGAATGGACCGGACATTGGTACTCCCGCGACCCGATCGAAGCCTGGGAACGCTCCAGCACACCGGCCTGATACCGGTGAGGCGCTCACGCTCGCACGCGGGTGAACGGTTCGTCTTCGCGAAAACGAACCGGTCGAACCCCGGCGGGCTGTCCACCGCTGTCGCACCGGCGCCGGCCAGAAGGGCGGCTTCGGTACAACCCGAGGTTGCCGAAGCAACAGCCACGAGAGATCCCTGACGACCAGTGGCGTGACCTGTTCGGCGCCCTCCGGTCGAACCGGGACAGGGCGCTGTCGACCCTGGATCGACCAGTCGACCCGCGAAAATTTGGACACCGAACACCGGTTCATTCCCACACACGCCGTACTAGGATCAGTTGATATGCCATCGACACGCCGAGAGCGGGGCATGGAAAAGCCGGTGTACGCCGACGAGTTCGTCGGCCGTGATCCTGAACTCCAGAAACTACATGCGTTGCTGCGCGGCGAAGCGCGGTTGGTGACATTAGTCGGTCCTGGCGGGATCGGGAAGACGCGACTCGCTACCGAGGCCCTCCGCCGATTTCGCCGGCCAAGGTCGGCTCCGGTGTATTGGGTACGGTTGGCGCGCCTAGCAAGAGACTCGAACGCGGTGGCCGTCGAGGACGAGATCGCACGTTCTGTGGTTGAGGCCGACTTCCCCGACAGCACGACTTGGGACGCGCTGGTCGATACGCTGAGTAGGACTGATGCGCTGGGCCGCAACCAGCAAACCGTGCTGGTGATGGACAACTGCGAACATGTTCGCGGCGGCTCTGGCCGCCTTATTGCGGAGTTGTTGGCGGAGGTCCCGGGATTGACAATCCTCGCGACAAGCCGCGAACCGGTGGGGTGGGTCGACGAGCATGTCGTTGTAGTTCCCCCACTGACACAGCAACAAGCTGTGACCCTGTTCTGTCAGCGAGCGCAACTCGCCGGTCACACCCTCGTTGCTCCTGACGACGTGGCAGTGGCAGCGCAAATCTGTCGGCATATGGACAATCAACCGCTGTTTATCCGATTAGCTGCGGCGCGCGTGCAACTCCGGCCGTTGGCGATGATCCTTTCCGACCTCACTGGCGAGGAAACCGACAGACGGATGGGATGGCCTCCTCGACCCCTAAGGGGAGTCGAACCGCGTCACCGCAGGATCGTTGATGCCATCGCCTGGTCCTACGACCTATGCGAGGAGAAGGAACAGTTACTTCTCGACCGATTGTCCGTCTTCGCCGCTGGATATGACACGAATCCCGAAGACGATAACAGTACGGCCCTCGACGTCGGCGCGGACTTGGACGCGGTCGAAACGGTCTGCTCTGACGACCCCAGCCGGGGCGGCGATGAGCAATCCGCTGATCACCATGGCGTGGTGGTTCGACTAGCCGCGGACGAGATCGAAGGCCTGCTCGAACGCCTCGCCGATCAATCGCTGGTCACGTTGCATGTATCGCCGAATACAGTGCGCTATTCTCTACTAGAAAGCGTTCGAATATTTGCCCAGCAAAAACTACAGAAACGCAGCACCGATGAAGTCGACGAACCGGCGCGCCTGGTGCGCCGACACCGACAGTACTATCGCGATAAGGCTGTTTATTTGCAGCGCGATTGGTTCAGCCCGGCTGAGCAAAACTGGGCTCGCGCGGCGTGGGACAATATTGTTACCGCAATCGAGGGAAGTCTGACCGCAGGCGAACCTGAAGTCGGATTAGAAATTTGCGCGAGTCTGATTGCTTTACCACCCTTTAAAGGATCACCGCGAGAGATTCGCCGCTGGGCCGAGCGCACCCTCGAAGCCGCCCGCATGTCGACTCCGCAGCGGATCGAAGTCCAAGTGGCCGCGCTGTCCTTGATCGGGTGGCTGGCGATGGTCCAAGGAAGAAACGAAGATGTAGAGCGCATACTCGACGACTGCATCGATACATGCATCGACGATGCGATGATCAGGCAGAACTGGCGACAAGACCCGCACGCTGATGTTGGTCTCCCAGCACCGATTGAATTTTTGTGGGGATCCAAGCTGACGTTCCTGGACCGCGACGCGCGCGCAATCGAAGTGCTGGCACGAGCCTGCAAAAAATTTCAAGCTCTCGGAGATTCCGGCCGAGCCGCTCGAAGCGAATTGTATAAGGCATGGGCCGCGTGCTTTCTTGGGTCCAGAGAGGAAGCCATCGAGATAGCGATGCGGCACCTCGATCACGCCAGGGCGTCCGGAGCAGGGTGGGCAAAAGCTTGGGCCGAGTTGGCGTGGGCGACGACGTTGACCAAACACGGTGATCCCATTCAGGCCCTAGCAGTTGAGCGAGCAACACTAGAGAATCAGGTAGCTGCGCGTGATGGGTGGGGTGCAGCCTTCACAGTGTACGTGCGTACCTGGTCGCTAGCGCAGATTATCACTGACATGCTCGCTGCGGGTAACAACGACAGCACCCGACTCAAGTCGATGGCAACTGAAATTGCCCAACTCGCTGGAGGGGCTGTAGCGTTACGCGGAGGCCGCGGTTTCGACCTCAACGATCTGCCTCTGATAGCGAATGAAAACAACACCGCGATCGAAGTCGCCCGCGGGGTATTGGGGCCTGAGGCTTTCCACGCAGCCTACCGGCAGGGTTCACTGTTGATTCCGGAGGCGGATGAAGTACAGCGTCTCGCATTGGGCACGCTTGCAATCCATAAGATGCCGATGGAACATCCCGCGCGGCAAAATACTGCCTCGCGCTGGGGTCGGTTGTCCGACGCCGAAATGGAAGTCTCTGTCTTCGCGGCGGCGGGGTGGAAGAACGTTGAGATCGCCGCCCGGCGGGGTACGTCATCCAAGACGGTCGACGCACAAGTGGCGATGGTTCTCCGCAAACTTGAGATCGGTTCTCGTCAAGATATCATCAAGCTCGCACCCAAAGATCTGCTCGACAAAATCCGTACTGCAGCAGCAAAACGGCCGTCGCGCACACATGAAAGACGGCGGCACCAGGACTGACGGGCAGCGGCCTCCCGCCGGATCAGGCTCGCAGCAACGGCGCTGCGGCAACGTCCGGCAAACCCTCGGCCTAATATTCCAGCCGGATTTCGTGATGGTCATGGCGTGATGGTGGATCGTCGCTTGTCAACATAGGCTGGCGTTACCGTTTCAGTCCCAATAGTTGAACAGCGCGTCGCCGACGGTCTGTGGATTCCAATACCGGACGTCATGTTGATCGAGCTCGGGCCAGGCTGCTATGTCGAATGGCTGGGCGAGTTCGGCTGCAAGCTGAGCTGTACGCGACTGTCAGGACGAAAGCCGGCCCGCCGTCGGGGTGGTTCGCCTGATCTACAGGCGCCAAACCCCGCCCCCGCCGGCGCGGCGCCACCCACCACCGCCCTGGGCCGGGCAAGTACCTCGCCGACCGGCACCTGTGTTCCGACACCGGACTCGCGCGACTGTCCTACGACCAGGCCCGCGGACTCCTCCCGACGCCCGAGGGTGTCGAACTGGTCCTGCCCGGCGGCTACCGGATCATCGCGCGAATCCTCGAGCACCGCAACATCTTCGATGCCAGAATGGTCGACCCGGAAGAGGTGCCGTGCACCCCCGCTCCTACTGCGCCGCATCCGCGCGGCACGCGCGTGGCCCCGTTCGTGCCAGACGATCTGCTCGCCGAGCTTGCTCCTGCAGCGGCGATCACCATGGGCCTCGAAGGCGGACTGACCGATTTCGCGGAGGGGCTGCGCGAAGTTGAGCGTCCGCACTCGACGTGGGACCCTGTTCGCGGTCACTTCGGCTTCGTGGAGTTGCCCGAACTTCCGGTGGCCGCAGTGGAAATCGGCCGGAACTTTCGCGGCACCGAAAATTGGGTATGGCCGATAACGTCTGGGAGGGCAGCGCGGCGGTACGTCGGCTGGCTCGCGAACGCGGCGCGGACCATCTTGCGGCGGACAGCGTGGACCTGGTCGCGGCCACCCATTTCTGGGAGAACACCATCGACCTGCTGTCGGCGGCAGCGGTGTATCTCGGCGGCGCGGTGGGTTGGGCACTCGTCCCCGATAATGCCGGCTACCACGCCCTTGCTCTCGCCGCTGAACGCATCGCCGCACTTGGCACGGACCTGGACCTGGCCTGCGCCGTATTCGACGCCACCGCGTATCTCCTGCATCCGCTCACCGATCCGGAGAACCGGTGTCGAACGATGCGGGAGATGGCGGTCGGCTACTTCCGCCATCACCGCGTCCCCACGGTGTACGTTGGTGAGCCGCAACTGTTGATGGGCCACTTGGGCCTGTACGAGGTGCGGGTCGAGTTCGATGTCGACCGTGCGGTGAGTCGCACCAGCTACGGCATGAGCGGCGATGCCTTCACTATGCGCCCCTAGCCGAGTGTCGCACCGGCACTGGGCGGTCTGGGCCGTCCGAGCAGGCCGCGCAGCTGTCGTCGAAACCCCACCGCTCAGCGCTACCTCTCGAGGAACTCCAGGACGTCCTCGACAAACCGCCGGTCGGCGATCGCGCTGTTGTGGTTTCGCCCGGCATAGACCAACAGCTCGGCGTCTTTGAGCCCTTCGGCGGTGTCACGGAACATGGCGACGGGATAGGCGAGGTCCTTGTCGCCGCCGATCACCACGGTGGGCGTGGCGATGTCGGCGAGCCGGTCACGCAAATCGAACGAGTCCTCCGCTTCGATGACACGAATCGCCTCGGTGTAGTCACCGTTGGAAGGACGCATCATCGGGTCGATCATCCAGAGAAATCCGGCCATCAGCCTTCTGCCGAGAGGTGACGTCGACGCGATCGACGCCCACGCCACCGCGGGCCGCTTCCCTGCGGCGGCGCGCTCGGCGAACAGCCGCATGGCATTGCGACCCTCCGTGCTCAGTGAATACGCGGCGCTCGCGAGGACAAGCCGTCGGACGGCTGCGGGGTGGTCATGCGCGAGTTGCAAGGCGACCGATCCGCCAGTGGAATAGCCGACCACGTCCACCGCACTGTCGAATTCGCCGGTGAGTCCCTCAGCGAGGTCGGTTGCGATGTCGGCCATCGTCAAGCCCGCGGGCACTCCGGCACGGCGATTGAAGACATAGACCGTGCGATGCGCGGCCAGCGGCAGGAACGGCTTGATCATGAACTTGCGCGACCCGCCATCCAGGTTGCCGTTCTCCGGAGTCGATCCAGGCAAGGCAATCAGTGGGGCGCCGTCGCCGAACTTGAGGTAGGGGTGGCCGTTGGGGCACTTCCCTTCGCAGATTTCCAGTTTGGCGGTCATTGGCACTCCTCCGGAACAACGTAATTCGATTGGGGCGACGTTATCGGATATCGGCCATCCGAACCAGCCGGTCACTCCAGAACGGCAGTTTGGTGCGTGGGGTGCACTCGAGTGCCGTTCGAGGGTCGGGATTGTGGCGCTGTTAATTCGGCGCCACACACCGACAACTCCTCGAGCTCCCGAACCAAGTATTGGCCGCCCGCCAGTTGTACAAGTCCGCCGCAGAACCCCAGCTCGGCCGTGACGAGCTGACCGGTCGTACCCGCCCGTGGACGACTCACGACACACCCGCGCTGTGTCATCGCCACAAATCCCGGCACCGCGATTGTCGGATCAGCGCAACCGATCGCCTCGCCATCATGGACTGGAGCAGAAGTCACAGGTAGGGCACCGAAATGGTGAGCATCGATCGGTCCGGCAAGCGACCGTAGCCATCCATGTCGCCGAAGATGTTATCGGCCTGACAAGTGCGAATCCTGCGTTGATTCGGCACGAGCCCGCGATGCTTGTGGGTGCAAGCGATCCAGAACTCGGCCCGACACCAGGGCCTGCGCGTCGTCAGGGGCGGCACCGCCGCCGTGGCCCGGCCCTGATGACACTCGCCCACCCAACCAGGAACGGACACATGACCAGCACCGGACGCGTCTGGATGACAGCACAAGCCAGTAGCCGACTGCGTATCGAGTCGCATGAACTGTTCACGCGACGCCCCGCGAGGGATGCTGCTCCACGCACGGCCTCCCTACAGACTGACGAACCCAGCACTCGGAGAACGAGGGCGGCTCGCCGACGAATCCGAACGGCGCATCGCCATTGCCCTGATCTGCACAGTGCTCAGCATCCGCACCGCGACAATCGCGACCGCACCGGCCACTCCCGCGCACTGACACCGAGCCGGCCCGCCACAGCAGGTGACTGCGCCCTCGACCTGCACGACCGCGTGGACCGGCAGGAACAAGCCCCATCGCGCTGATCGCCGATGGGTGCAGGCGTGGAGCCCGCAGCGAATCTCCAAGCGTCTGAAGATCGACTACCCCGACGACCTGTCGATGCGGATCAGCCATGAAGCGATCTACCTGGCGTTGTATATCGAAGGGCGTGGAGCGCTCGAGCGTGAGTTGATCTTGTGCCTGCGCACCGGGCGGGCGCTGCGGATGCCCCGAGCACGATCGAAGCGTGCGGCCTGGGCGCACGTCACCGCGCGGACGCTGCTGCGTGAACGACCGCCGGAGGCCGAGGACCGGCGGTGCCCGGCCACCGGGAAGGCGACCTCATCATCGGGACGGACCGTTCTGCGATCGGCACTGTTGTCGAGCGGTCGACGCGGTTCGCATTGCTCATCCACTTGCCACGCGAGCCGGGATGGAGGGCGGCCGCTCCGGTGAAGAACGGCCCCGCGTTGAGCGGATACGGAGCCGAATCGATGAACAACGCCCTGGCCGCGGCGTTGGGACCGATGCCCCCGCCGCTGTTGAGATCACTGACCTGGGACCGAGGTAAGGAGATGTCGGGCCACGCCGTATTCACCGACGAGACAGGAATTCCGGTGTTCTTCGCCGATCCTCACAGCCCATGGCAGCGAGGCACTAACGAGAACACACCCGACCATGCCGGGCCGAAGGTCCGGCGAAAAATCGAGGCTAGGTATTGACAGCTCGGTAGCGGTCGAGATTAAGATACAGACCACTCGGTATCGAGTTTGGTTCATCAAGCAGGACAAGATGTGATGGCGCACAGAACATTTCGACCGTCCGCGATGGCCCCGGGTGCTCGATGAGAACAGTCATCCCGCGTGGGTTGGACCGCATCGCCACACCAGTCAGTCCGTTCGGTGATCAGGCAGATGGTCATGCGGTCCGGTGGGCGAAGGAAAATCAGCTGATCCAGTCCGGCAGCGCGGAGCAGCGGTTGGCGAGAACCAGGCCCGGGACGCTCGCTGCCTATTGCTACCCGATCGCTGATCCGGCCGATCTCTGCCTGCTGGCGGATTGGGTGACTTGGCTGTTCATCCTGGACGATGTGAACGACGAAGGTACCTACGGGCGACGCCCTGAATTGCTGGAGCGTACGCTGACCGGCATTTTCTTCGACGAGCGCGATCAGCGAAGACGTCGACGAGGACGCTGTCGCTTTTTCCCGGGAAGGCGCCCCGTTGTTCTGGGAAATCGTCACCGAATGGGACCATCCGGAAGGCGACCGGACATTCCACGGTTGGCTCGGCAGTGCACGCGCCGACATCAGACCACACCTGCGCAGCAACGCCTATGTAAATCTCTCCACCGACGATGGGCCGGCGTGGCGCCGCGGAGTATGGGGAAGCCCCGACAAATACGCGCGCCTCGTGTGCGCCAAAACCGAATGGGATCCGGATAACATGTTCCGCTACAACAAGAACATTCGGCCCGATGATCTGCGCGCAGCGCCGCGAGTCGACGAATGACCGACAGTGCACACACAGAACGCGCTGTCGAGCTCCGAGCCGGCGACCTCCTCACACGGGCCCGCGAAATCTGCGAGCCGATGCTCCAGGAGTCGGTCGAATCGCTACCGAATCCATTGCGTCGCATGGCGGGCTACCATCTGGGCTGGTGGGATACCGCTGGAGTACCCACGCAGGCTGGATTCGGGAAATATTTGCGACCCGCCTTGGTGATCGCCGCGGCCAGGGCCTGTGGAGGAAGTGAGGCCGCCGCGCTATCCGCCGCGGTCGGGGTCGAGCTGGTGCACAATTTCAGTCTCGTACACGACGACATCATGGACGGGGACCGAACACGACGAGGATACCCAGCAGTGTGGAGTGTGTGGGGAACGTCCGACGCCATTCTCCTCGGCGACACCCTGCATGCCCTGGCCTATCGGGTTCTGGTCGCGGGTCTGCCCGCACCGGTGGCTGTCGAAGCTTCGCGACGGCTCGCTGTCGCGGTCGCCGAAATGTGCCGAGGCCAGTCCGACGACTGTGCGTTCGAGACGCGACCACGTGTGGAACTCGGTGAGTACATTCAGATGGCGATGGACAAGACAGGTGCGCTGATGGGTTGCGCCTGCGCGCTCGGCGCACTGAGTGCGCGAGCAGACCCGGAGACGGTGTCGCTGATGGACTGTTTCGGTCGCAAACTCGGCCTGGCGTTCCAGTTCACTGACGACATCATCGGAATCTGGGGAGACCCGATCATCACCGGAAAGCGAGCGGGCAATGATCTGGCCGGACGCAAACGGTCGCTGCCTGTTGTGACGGCCCTGTTGTCGAATAGCGAGGCCGCGCGCGAGCTAGCGGAACTGTATGAGTCCGACACCGCTCTCGGCCAGGAAATGGTCGCCCGGGCCATGGCACTGGTCGACGCCGCCGGGGGACGACGATCGGCTCAGCGACATGCCGACCGCCAGGTGCAGGCCGCTGTCGACACCTTGCCCGCCGGACTTGCGACGGCCGACCTTATGGCCTTGGCGAATGTGATTGCTCGCCGAGACGGGTTGATTAGCGCCCGGAATCGGCGCCGCCCGATGCATGAACCAACATTTCCGGCTTCTCCACGCGAGCAATGACCAGAACAGGTGGATGACGGGAAGGACGCAGCGTCCTCGATGATCTGTCAGTCCGATGTCTAGATCATGCCGGCGCGCCGACGCCGGTCGGAAGGTACGTCCGTTGGCTTTCCGTGAATCCTGACCGGGTTTCCGGTGAATTTCGGCGTGGTTGAACCGGCCGCAGAGATGTCCGTCGCGGCACAACATGCAACACGCCACGACTGTACTTCTGCCGACGGCGCGGCATCCGAATCCTCAATACGAGCGTTGGTCGATACATGGTTTCCGGCGATTGGCGCGCAAACTCCCCATCTCTGGGGAGACCTTGCATTATACCCGTAACTACACTGTTGCTAGGTGAGCGGCCTCCACCGGATGACCTGGGGCCGAGGCGGGATGTCCCGTATTCCAGTCGGCCCGAGCAGCAGGAGCGGCCACAATGACAGCCCTCGACAATGACACGCAGGTAATGGACGTCGTGCGTAGCGACTCGGAATTGCTGGAAGCAGATTTGCGGGTTTTCCTGGCCGAACTGACGGTCTCGGCGGCGCAGGTAGCCGGCTCGGCCAATGGACCGCAGGAGTTGGACACCGCTGTGCGCCGAGCGTTTCACAACCCGGTCACCGACGCGCTCGGCTCGAAAGTGGGGCAGGAGGCGCTGCGGGCGGCGGGCGGTCCCGGCTTCCGTCCATCGATCGTGTACTGGGTCTTTCGCAACTACCGTGGCTTCGCCAAGACCGGGGAGGCAGGTGCCGACCTGCACGTCATCCGCCGGGTGGCGGTAGCGGTCCGAATTCTTCTGAAGGCTGCGGTCGTTCTCGACGATATCGAGGACGGCAGTGCGGTCCGATACGGCGAGCCTGCACTGCACACTACCCACGGGGTGCCGCTCGCCCTCAACACCGGAGCCTGGATGGTGCTCGCCGCGCTGCGGCATGCGGAATCACCCGCAGTCGTGAACTATCTTGTGCGCGCAGTCGAGAACGGCTTCATCGGTCAGGCGCTGGACATGTCCACCAGGCTCGCCGAGATTCGGCGCGAGATCGTCGCGGCCGACGGCGACAATCGGGTGAAGTTCTGGGAGTCGGTCGCGACGCTGAAAACCTCGACGCTGTTCCGAATGCCGTTGAATGCGGCCGCAACCGCCTTGCGGGTGCCGGACGACGAACTGACCGTTCTCGACGATGCGATGCGGCAGCTCGGCTTCGCGAGCCAGATTTTCAACGACCTCACCGATTTCGTCCCCGAGTTCGGCGGAGCCAATACCCATGAGGACTTCGACGGACTTACCAACCGGGTGTATCTCGAACTGCTCGGCGTCGAATCCACGCCGCCCGAGGCCGACACCGACCTGGTCGGAGACCGGTTGAAGATGTTCGCGCTCGGTCATCCTCGGCTCGGCAAAACCCTCGTCGAGCTCGCCGGGCAAGCGGTCGATCTCAAAGAGGAGGCCAAACGCCGGATTCACCAGCTGTGCCGATCGGCTGGCGGCGCGACGTATTTCGACCTCACGATCGATCGCAAGGGCCACGTGATGGAACGGCTGTTCGACGCGGTACGCACCCAATACCCGAACGCCTAGAACGGCCGCCACCATGATTATGCAGCGGCTGCGCGCCGAAACCCGGGCTTGGCACCATGCCTTGGAGACGACGCCCTTCAGTCTCGAGCTCCTGGGCGGGACACTGCCGCTCAGCTGGTATGTGGGCCAGCTGACGGCCTATCGGGTCGTTCTCGATGCCCTGGAAACCCGGCTGGCCTGCTTGGCGGACCCGATCGTGACCGCGGTATGGCGGCCCGACCTCGCGAAAGTGCATCTGCTGGACCGGGATCTGGAATTTTTCGACACCATACCCGTCGGTGATGTGCCGGCTACGGCGATCGGTGCGGCACAACGGTTCGCTGAGGCGATCTGCGACCGTGCGGCCGAAAACCCCGTCTCGACACTCGGATTCCTGTACGTGATGGAAGGCTCCACCATGGGCGGATTGGAGCTGACCCCACATGTCCGTGCGACGTTCGGACTGACGGACGGCCGCGGAATCGCCTACTACAACTCCGGTGACCGGAAACGCTGGACGGCCTTCGCCGGGCGGATGAACGATGCCGTTGTCGACGAACCTCTGCAGCAATGCGTGCTGGCGACAGCGGACGAAGGCTATCGGGCGATAGCCGAAACACTCGCCGCACTGTCCCGGCCGGATCACGACGAACCGGCCCCGGCGGAACGACATCTGCCGTGATGGCAGCCATGCGAAGTATGAGCTCGAGGAGCTGCGCGAACAGAACGCCCGCCTGAAGCGACTGCTGGCCGAGGTAGAGCTGGAGAAGGACGGGTAGCCAGTTGCAGGTCATCTTCGGGGTGTACTCCGACACCGACTGGCTGGCCGGGCGCTGGCAAAGCGCCTGGGTCGATGCCGCGCTAGCGCAAAACCAGTCGCAGTTGACGATCGAAGGCTCGATCCAGGAGAACCTGGTGCCGCTAACCGCCCAGACGCAGTACCGCTGCAGAAAACCAGCTGGGACCCCCAGCGGCGCAACCACGTCTGGCATGTCGGTGAGCAGCCCGCCCCGCGATCGCGGCATCACCTTGCCCTCCACATGCACCGTGACCCCGTCAGTGACCGTGCGCGTGCTGCAACCCGGCGCGACATGGCTGCTCACCGACACCGTCCACGACACCTCCTACCGCATCACCATCGACCAGAACGACAAATCGCACCTGGCAGTGCACAACTGGTACGCCACCATGGCACTGCACAACTCCGACCCGTCGGTCACCTACCTCGACATCGCCACCGAGATGAAGGGCTACATCTACATCCTCGGCCACACCGGCGGAAAGACACCGAAGCAGACCGACTACTTCCTCGACATCTACTCACAAAACGGAGCATGGCTCTCGCGCACCCCCGACGGCACAGACCAGAAAGCAACACACCCCAACGCCGGCAAAATGATCGTCGACCAATGGCGCACCATGTTCACCCTCAACTACGAGCACTACCAAAGCGACCACGGCACCGAACCCTCCATCAGCGAATGGGTTCCCAACACACCACACTAAGAACCCCTCGGTGTACCCACCGCCACAACGCACCGGCCCACAAGAGCACGGCGGTCCATCCAACCTACGAACCGACCGATCGCTACAACCGAACAGCTCGCGGCGGTGGGTGTCAGCTCCCGTAGGACCCCACCGCCGCACCACAGCGCCGCGAGCTGACCCAATCGTCGTCAATACGCACGCGAGAAATCGGCGGCTGCCCGAGCCCGCGACCGAGCGACCCATGCGTGGGGCCGCACGAGAACGCCCGGCAGCGTCTGAGGCTCGGCAGCTGTAGCCCTCGTCGAGTGACGGGCCCCGGGATGCATGCGATGTCCGCTGAGCCAGATGAGGTCACCACCAATCTCGGCCACAGCCAGCAGCCCCAACCCGGGCCACCCGGCCACGGCCGTCCACTCCCCCGCCGTGGTAGCCGCCGCCAACATCCCCAACAAGGGACCTCTGCGGCCGGTACAGGCGACCACGGCGCCGCGGGGCAAGCCACCGCCCGGAAGCGCATCGCCGGGTCCACCATCGATCGGCAGCACCTTGCTGGAGTCGACGCTCGTCGTCAACGGAGGCTCCGTCGCACCGACGCGGCCCTCGACCGCCGCCATACGGGCGCGAAGAGCCGCCAACTTCTCCGATCTGGACAGCCCGACCAACGACTGATCAGCGATGCGCCCGCTGCTGGGCGGTTCATCGCTGGAGACCGAGAGTGTCTTGCGTCAACCTCTTGGCAGGATCTGCCTGGTCACAAGGCTGACGCTGCCCCCGGGGGTGATCGGGTCACGACCGCTCGGTAGTGCCGATGCTTTGGACGCGGTCGCACCGAGCCTTGCCGAGGGCGGCACCGGGGAGACCCTGCGGCCGGGCATCTGGAAAGCGCGAGGATTGTGCAAGAGCGAGCGAGTATCGTTCTAATCTCTTCCCAGGTCAGCTTGTTTGAATGGTTCGTCCGTGTTCGTCACGCCCCGGGAGGTCCTGTGGGCGTTCATCGAAAGGCTGGAACCATGACCGCTCGTCTCGAAGGAACCGTCGCCCTGGTCACCGGGGCCTCCAGCGGCATCGGCGCCGCCACCGCATCCGAGCTCGCACGCGAGGGCGCAGCCGTGGCCTTGGTCGGCAGGCGCAAGGATCGGCTCACCGATGTGGCCGCGGAAATCACCGACGCCGGCGGACGGGCTTTGGTCGTGCCCGCCGATGTCACCGACGCCCAAGCCGCGGCGGACGCGGTGGAGCGCACGATCGCGGAACTGGGCCGCTTGGACACGCTGGTCAACAACGCCGGCCTGATGCTGCTCGGCCCGGCTCCCGGCGCGGACCTCAACGACTGGCGTCGCATGATCGACATCAATCTCATGGGCCTGATGTACTGCGCGCACGCCGCCACCCCACATCTGGTCCAGGCGGCCGCCCAGGGGCCACGCCAGGTCGCCGACATCGTCAACATCGGCTCGCTGGCCGGGCGAGGCGCCTTCGCCATGTCCGCGGTGTACTGCGCGACGAAGTTCGGCGTCGGCGCCTTCAGCGAGGCGCTGCGCCAGGAGCTGGCTCGTCAGCATGTCCGGGTGTCGGTCATCGAGCCCGGCAGTGTCGATACCGAACTGCGCGACCATAATTCGGCGGCCGTGAAGGAGCAGCTCGCCAATGCTTTCGGCGACATCGAGCGGCTGCAGGGCGGTGACATCGCCGATTCGGTGAGCTATATCGTGACCCGACCACGGCACGTGGCCGTCGCCGAGTTGCTCGTCCGTCCGACCGAGCAGGTCTGACCACCACATCGGGGCAATGATGATGTTGGCGAATCGGACTGTGCCCGCGCTGCTCGAGGAGCTGTGTGTGCTGCTGGCCCACCATGCCCGAGACGACGCGACGACCGCGATCGCGGACCTGCTGGTGGGCCGGGAGGAGACCGACACGCCGCCACCGCCGTCCATGGGCGGGACCCGCATGACGCTGATCGCCCAGGGCGCAAAGCAGCTCGCCTACGGCGAGCGCGTGTATGACTACCGGGCCGGGCAGTGCCTGGTGGCGTCGGTCGCGGTGCCGCTGAAGTGTCAGTTCATCGACGCCACTCCGGAACGTCCGGTGCTGGGCTTGTGCCTGCGCCTGCAGCCTGCGCAGGTCGCCGAGATAATGGTGCAAGCCCCGCGCGGCGCCTTTCCCGAGGACGAGGACAACGCCGCGCCCGCAATTGTTTTCGCCGATGCCTCCGTCGAGCTGCTCGACGCCACGGTGCGGTTGGTGCGACTGCTCGACCAGCCCCGCGATCGGGACGTGCTGGCCCCATTGGTCAAGCGAGAGATCCTGTGGCGCTTGATGACCGGCGAGCACGGCCCGACGGTCCGCCGGATCGGGCTCACCGATCCCCGCTTCTCTCCGATCGCCGAAGCGGTGCAGTGGATTCGGCAGCACTATCGGGAGTCGTTTCGGGTCGAGGAGCTGGCCGAGCGCACCGGTATGAGCCCTTCGGCGTTCCATCGGAATTTCCAGGCCGTCACCGCAACCACGCCCATCCAATACCAGAAGAAGATCAGACTTCAGGAGGCGCGGTTGTTGCTGGCAGCGAATCCCGGAGATGTCGCCGACATCGGATATCTCGTCGGATACGACAGCCCCTCCCAGTTCAGCCGGGAATACCGCCGCCTGTTCGGCACCCCACCCAGCCAAGACGCAGTCCGATTCACCGCACGAGCAGGCGACGAAACAGAGTGACCCGTCCGGAAAGACCATCCACGCCCGCGGGCAGCCTTACCCAGGAGCGAGATTTGACATGGAGTGAGATCGGTGCAGGCAAATACGCGATGCTGACCACTTACAAAAGGTTGGGCGGCTGCTCTCAGCTCGGGGCGGCGGGTGGGTCCGGCTGGGCGCCCCAAGGGCCATCACCGCTGTCGCCGGATGCCGCCACCTGTACCGGATGGCTGTCGTCGTCGGTGAGGAACATCGCCAGTTCCTGTCCTTGTTCGACGACCGCAGTGTGTTCGAAGCGGGAGAGGTGGCGCAGCGGGGTGACGGTCAGGGCGTCTGCACGGCAGGTCCAGGTCGCGGCGACCCGGCCGTCGACCAGCACGACGCGCTCGCCGGCGATTGAGAGGCCGCGGTGAGCATGGTCGATGATCCGGGTGCGGTCGTGGTAGCCGAGGATCGCGTTGTCGAACGCGGGCAGGAATCGCACCGGGGCGGGGATGTCCGGGTCCGGGCGTGGTGCATCCGGGAGGTCGAGGAGTTCGCGGCCCTGTTCGTCGCGGAAGGTGAGCAGTTCGTCGCGGGTCGCGGCCACCGCGGCGGGAAGCCCGGCGAGGCCGCACCAGGCGCGCAGATCAGCCACCGAGGCCGGTCCGAATGCAGCGAGATAGCGCCGTACCAGCGCCTTTCCGACCGTATCGGTGCCGTCCGGGGCGGGCGGGTCGACCTCGCGACCCAGCCAGGTGGCAAGGGGCACGGCGCGTGCGCCGGACTTGTGGCGCCACAAGCCGCGTGGGGGCAGCTGCACCGTCGGGACGAGAGCGGCGATCACCAGTTCGCCGAGTGGCCGTGGCCCGGCCGTCGGCCACCGTGCGGCGAGTTCCCGGCCGAGTTCGGGCATGGTGCGCGGTCGGCCGTCTGCCAGCAGTTCCCAGGCCGCGGCCGTGAGTTCGTCGAGGTCTACTCCGGTGAGCTCGCGGCGGTAGGACCCGAGTATCTTCTGGCGCAGCATGGCGTCGTGGCGGGTCCGCCAGGCCAGTGCATCGGCGGCGGTGACCAGGTGAACTGTGCGGCGCATGAGTTGGGTGCGGACCACCCGCCGGGTGGTGAGCAGTTCGTCGAGGGTCGCCGGTTCGAAGGCGCGCAGTCGCGACCACAGCCCCACGAATGGTTCCTGCGGTTCCTGGGCCTGCAATCCGCACAGATGTGCGACAGCGCCGGACACCGGCAGGTCGGCACGCTCGAGCAGTAATTGCCGGGCGAGGGTGGCCCGGTTGAGCGCGCGGGAGGACAGGACGGTCATCAGGTCAGGCCGCCGCACGATGGGCTGCCGGCCGCCGGCGTAGCGCTGGGAGTTCCTGCTCGATACCGCGGTCGAGGATGGAATAGGTCGGCTGCTCGGCCGCAACGCGTGCGGCGGCGAGAATCTTCTGTTTCATGCGGGCGGCTCATCGGATCGCATGGAGAGCCGGATGCTCGGCCAACGGGCACGTCCGGTTCGGCGGGCGGTGGCGGGAAAACCGACACCGGAAACGGTGCACGGCGTCCTGCCACCGACCCGACACATCCCGTTCGAAAACGAGGCCGCCAACCTCTTCTTCCACCTGGCAGGTGGCCGATGAGGTGGCATCCAAGTCGCGATCTCGAGACTCGACCGTTCCGTCGCATTTCGCGGTGTCCTGTTCCCCGACTTGCTCCCTACTCCGGGCACAGTCGATTGATCGCCAGCGGTTATGACACCGCCACGGTACGTCTCTGTTGTCATCCGCGGCCAATGAAGGTCTGTTCCAGGACTTCGTCCGAGAGTTCTCGGGCGATCTCGGCGAGTGCGACGCCGTTCGTGCGGTCCCGAAGGCAGCGCCGGGTGGAAGCCGGGTGGCAAGTTCGGACAGGAGGCTACCGATGATCATGCCGCGTAGTTCGGTGAGACGGACGTTGCACACCGGATGACCTGGTATCGAGTCGTCGATTCCGCGGTCGTTATCCGGCCGCCGACGCCAATCGCCCGTCCCGAGCAGTGGTGCTCGCTGCGGTCGATGCGTGCGCCGGGCCGAGCCGGCGAGCCCACCGCGTCCAGTCGACGTAGACCGCGCCGAAGGAGATCGACGTGCCCTCGAACCAGCCGTACTACAACCGCCGTGCCCGCCGGGCAGCCCGCAAGCGCACCCCCGCCGGTGACCGACCGCGTTACCCGCGCCGATCGATGATTCTGGAAGTGATTCTCCCGGCTATGATGGCGGAACGCAGCATCGACATGGTTCGCGACGTCAGCGCGGCCCGCACCGTCCATCTATGGGGTCCTGCACCGACTCCGACACCGCCGCGAATGTTACCCATACGGTTGTCGACCTCGACTCCGATCCGCTGAAGTCACCAATTCTTGGACGCCGCCGCAGGATTGATCAACCAACTTCCCGGCCGCAAGCTCTGGGGATTTGGGTTCGCTTGCTGGATTGCTGGAGAGATGACTCGGTACCCGTTCGTGCGCAAGTTCCTCCGGCTGCTGGTGGAGACGATCGAGTTCGGGGCCACCACCGACGTCGCGCCCGTGCTGGCCGCGTTGAAGGATCTGCCCGAGCTGCTGGACAAGGGCCCGACCAAGCGAGTTCCGGCCTGTTATTTGGACGCCCGCGCCGTCGACCTGGATGTGGTGACGCCGGGCTGGCGCAATCTGGTGCTGCGGCGCGAGCGACCTGAGGTCACGGTCGAGCGGTCCGCGTATGTGTTCTGTCGAGCCGGTTATGGGCGGCCCACCGCCGCGGCGCGTGTGCTGCACGCCGAAAGCAAGTCTGGGCAGCAGATCCCACGCACCGGGTGACCTCTCCTTAAATGATTCGGGCGAACGGATGCTGACGCGGCTGCTGTCAGGCGGTGTGAACGGTGTAGAGGCTGAGGTTGTTGCCGTAGGGGTCGGCGAATTCGCAGAAGTCGACATGGGCGTCGATGCCGAATGGAGGCGGCTTGTAGACAGCTTTCCAACCCGAAGCGAACTCGATCAAGGCCACCGATCGCGCACCACGAGCGGTTCGCCGAGCCCCGTCCTGACCGCGATCACGGCACCGCTGTCCGGCGACGCAGCGAGCCGATCTAGTAGTTCGACCAAATCGGCCACGAGCCGTTCCAGTAGCTCCGCCGCGTACTCGTGTCACAGGCGGGCGGCGGTGGTCAGGCGCCGGGCCAGTCCGGGATACTCGTCATAGAGCGCTCGCCGGCGATCCGGCTCGGTGAATCGTTGGATGAAGCAAGCGAAGCGCTCGGTGGCAGTGCTGCCGGTCAAGATGCCCGCAGCCCGCTCTCGCGCCAATTCCGCACCATGGTGCGGTGCAGCAGGTGCCTCATTATTGCTCCGCCTCTTCCTCGCCCTTTCTCCATTGTGGCGACACTTTCGCGATTTCTTCGACCAAGAAGGCGTCGAGTTGGGTATCGGAAAGTTCACCTGTACCGTCCATCCACCAGCCGCCGATGCATTGAACTGCCGAATATGGTAGAGAGAAGGCATTCTGCATCAGCTCCATCAAGTCGGGCGTCGATACGTCCGGATAGAGCGCTATGATCTCGCGGAGGATTTGAGAGGGAGACCGTCCCTCTTGGTGCATCCGGGCCATCAGCACGGTTGCCTGATCATCGAACTTCGGCTCGCGATTATTCATGAAGTGAACTGCACTTTCACGGTTGTGTACTTTCCAGGATCGCCTTGAGAATCCAAGATCTTTACCGTCCGGAACCCTGCTTTATCGGCTTGTCTTCCGGTCCATGTCCTCGCTGCCGCGACCTCGGGTGACACCCCTGAAGCAGTGAGTTCATTGAAGCGGGCGAGGTTTGAGCCGTACTGCCAACTTCCATTTATTGACGCGAATTTCCCTTCGAAGAATCTCAGAATCGCCTCGAACTGCTCTGCACCCCTCAGCAGCGTTGAACGTTGCCCATCTTCGAGTTGGGTTCGGAGGGCCAATTGAAGTTCGCCGTTACGGCCGACTGTGCCCTCGGCGTAGAGCCGTGGGCTCGCTGTGTCCTGTATGAAGTATCGCTCACCCGGCACGGACCGATCGACCAGACGTGACGGCGGGGGACTATTCTCAGCAGGCGGCGCCTCGGTGTGTTCGGGCGTTCTGGGTCCCTCACCTGCTTTCTCGATCTCGTGCCCACCGCGCCGATCGACGTGCAACTTCTCCTCGACATCCTGCACGATGAAGCGAGCCGTGCGTTTGCCAGTGTCTCGGTAGGCTTGCGTTCCTTTCCTGGTCAAGCGTTCCAGTTCATTCGTGATCCAGGCAAGAAGATTCCTGCTACCTCTGCTCACTCCGGCATCACCGCTGTGGCAGGCACCCACGATCCGACGTGGCGGGCCACGCACTCGACCGCGGCACCCAGGATCTCGCTGCGAACCAGCTCCGCTCGATGCAGAACCGCAGCATCAAGGCGAACCCCGTTTCGCTGCCTCCGCTTGGTGGTAACCACCCACGGATCACCCCCCCGACATCCCCCGGTCGACAGGACCTCGAACACGGAGACCCCGTTCGCGACCGAGAGCACCCTGTCACCGACCTGAACCATGCCGGTGAGCCTATCCCGCCAGACCGACCGGTACGTGACATGATCGCAAGCGTGCTCGGAGCCCCTCGCTTGGTCTACCGGCTCAGCGACGGCAAGGTAGTCGGACCAGGCCGCCTCTATCGCCTGCGCGACGGTAGGTGGGCCGAGCCCTGGCGTTCGCGACGAGCAGACCGGCGCCTCGATCAACCTGATCGTGAGGGAGGATTGGCGCGATTGGGGGCAGGTGCTCACGGGGGGTCGCCGAGATCGAAAAGATCGGCTAGTCATCACCCGCGGCACTGACGACTGCGGAGAAGGGCCGAAGCCGCAATCCTCCATGTTCCCGCGCGGCGCCCACCTGTCAGCGACGGACGCCGTCTCGATGTGGCGTCAGCGCAGTGAGGCTCCCCGGAACGGTTCGCCCACACTGCCGGTGCGCACCCCTCCGAACTCCGCAGTCATACAACTCCATCCACATTTCCCGACTCAGGGGAAAAGTCGAACCCGGCACCGCCGACCAACGCCGACTCTTGGGCAGCAAGCCACCGGGTGAGGGCGTTTGCGTGGGGTCGTCGAGTAGGTCGAGATCTGTCTCTTCCTTCGCCGGTGGCCAGCCTGGACGCTCCGCGGCAACCCGGGCGGCAGCCGCTGCCCATTCCGCGTGCACGGCCTCGAACGACCGGTCGGCCTCTTCGACCAGCTGCACCGGTCCAACCGGTGCCAGCCCGAGCCGTCGTCCAGCCGTACCAGCGGCAGCTCATCGATCCATGCCCAGCAGCCTCCGCCGGCACGCATCAGTGTCTCGCCGAGATACGCCGCGACCGCCGGCACGCTCTCCTCATCATCGAAGTCCAGCTGCTGCGCGTATGTCGCCAGCCCGCGCAGGGGCGAGGCGGTGACATCGAGCGTGACGTCGTCCAGCACTTCGTCGTCGTCCAGATCGAAGAACCGCCCCCAGAAGTATGTCCCGCCACTCTGTCAGCGGATCGTCGTCCATGAGCCTCGCACCTCGCACTCCTTGCCGAAGCGGCGACTACAACTATTCATTCACGGCGCAATAGTCGTAGTGCCGTCCCAGGTAGCCCGGCTGATCGAACACGTGCTTCAAGTCCAGGAACGGAAACATCAGCTGGCTACGTGCGCCGACCTGCCTGACGACCTCGTCCCCCTCCTGATCGTGGTCCCAGTATCCGCCCAGATTCCGGCGCAGTACCTCACCCAGATACCAGGAAGCACCATCCCGGAATCCGCGGTACTCCGCCGCACCGCGCCGGCCGACTTCGTGGATCATGAGCCGGTCGACCGATCTTCCCGCCGGACGCCGTGCTCATCTGGACGAACTTCTCGGGGCACGCCCCGAGATGACCTACCTGGCTCGGCTCGTCGGCGAGTTCGCAGCGATCCTGATCGAACGTCGCGGTGGCGCTCTCGACGAGTGGATGAATCAAAGTTCGCGAGGCCGGGCTGACCGAACTCGACCCTTTCCTACGTGGCCTCGACCAGGACCACGACGCCGCGGTCGCCCGGCCCTACAGCAACGGCCCGATCGAAGGCGTCAACACCAAGACCAAACTGATCAAGCGACAAATGTATGGGAGGGCCAATTTTCAGCTACTTCGGCACCGCATCCTGCTCGCATAGCCCGGGCGTCACCGGAAGTGAACCAGGGCGGTTAAAAAATTGACAGTCTCTCCGGACATGGGAAGCTCGCGTTGTCGGCGACTACTCTCCCCAGTACGATCCCCAGTGGTTTCCAGTGGCGTTCCGAACGGGTTTCACAGGATCGCGTACCACCTGGGTGAGGCGCCTTAATGGGTCGGTCGGCACGGATGCCTAGATCCACACGCAGATAAGAGATGTAATGAGCAGTATTTATGAGAGGATCGGCGGCGCCGAGGCACTCGAGGTCGTTGTCGCCGACTTCTATGTCCGGGTTCTCGCGGACGATGAGTTGGCCGGATTCTTCAAGGGCGTCAATATGTCCCGGCTCCAGGGGCGTCAAGTGGAGTTCTTCGCCGCGGCACTCGGCGGTCCCGATCCCTACACAGGTGCCCCGATGCATCGCATCCACCAGGGTAAGGGAATTACGATGCGCCACTTCGAACTCGTGGCGGCGCATCTGTCCGATTCTCTCGCGGCTGCGGGTGTGCCCGCCGAGACCGTGGAACAGATCGTCGGCACGGTGTCGAATCTGGCATCAGACATCGTCAGTGGTTCGGCTGCATGACCGGTTGATACTACGGAATCCGAGAAATGATCGGAGCGGCGAACCGCCGAGGAGGGATGTCGAGCGCGCCTATCGTGCGATCGACTCCTCCCATTTTCCGACGGTCGCCCATAATGTAGCGACCGGCGGTGGCGGTAGGGACTTGGTTGTCGCACAGTCGATCCAAGTTTATTGACAAACGGTGTGCGTGAAGCATACTCAGATGTAATGGGCCTGCTGGCGAAATTCATCATGGCAATGCTTACGAATCAAGTCTCACCCCTACTCGCCAGACTCGGATAAGACTACTTGGTCTGCATATCCCCGTACGTGATGTAGAGCGACTTCAGGGATACAGAGCATGGCGACGATGGGTGCGGCTGATCTGCCCGCCGACAACGGCGCGGCAAAGCGGTCGAAGAACAGGGGTGAATCGGCGTGGCCGAAGCGACGAGTGCGACCGGTCGACCGAGCCGGGGCGCGGGTGCGCTGCTCCGGCGACAGGGGCCACTCGCGAGTGATCGAGTGGGGTCGCGCGATGACGCCGGGGCGTTGAAAGTTCCGGCGGCCATGGTAACTGGGCCGAAGCATGCCAGACGCTTGCCCGCTCACCACATGGACCTGCTTGGGACGAAGCAGTCCTGGCTGGGTACGGCTCTACAACGACATCGCCACCATAGACCAGCTCTATGCGATTGACACTGGTGCGCGACGCGCATGATTGCGAAAGGCTTTGTTCGAGGTGCTGACCAACGTCACCTGCTGTAGTCAAAGGCGTTCTCCCCGTTTGCGTTCGGCTGCAGATCGTGAGAAGTTCATGCCGTGTTCGAAGGACCTGCATGGGGCGCAGATATGAGGCCCCTCTGTTCAGGGCGTACGAGTGAGTTCGGGGTCATCATCGGCATCCCGGGATCGAGGTGTTTCCGTTGGAAAATCCGGGATCGAGAGGTGTTGCGCCGGTACAGGATCGATCGACAGATGAGTTGGTGATCGGACATGGATGTTCCAGCGCTCAGAGACAGCTGGCTCAGGATTGAGAAGGTCGGCGACGAGGCGGTTCTGTACTTCTACTCACATCTGTTCATGACGCACCCCGAAGTCCGAGATCTGTTCCCGGTGTCGATGGCCGCCCAGCGCGGCAAATTCTTAGTGGCGCTCGGCCGCATTGTCAGTAATGTCGACCGTGTTGCCGCCGACCCCACCTTTGTGCGGCAACTTGGCCGCGACCATCGCAAATTCGAGGTCGTTGCCGACCACTACCCTGCGGCCGGAGCGTCACTGCTGGCTACGCTCCAGTACTTCCTCGGCGAGGCGTGGACCGACAGTCTCGCCTCCGACTGGGCCGAGGCGTATGGCTCGGTCGCCCAGATCATGATGGCGGCGGCCGAGGAGGACGAGGAAACCACTCCAGCCTGGTGGGAGGCGGAGGTCGTCGCCACCGAACGCCGCGGAATGGACGTCGGGTTGCTACGCATCCGGCCCACCGAGCCCTACGACTATGCCGCCGGACAGTCCATGGCCGTGGAGGTTCCGCAGCGGCCGCGGCTGTGGCGCTACTACACCCCGGCCAACGCGCCCCGCCCCGACGGAACCCTCGACCTGCATGTGCAGATCGTCGCCGGTGGACAGGTCAGCGCCACCCTCGCCCGGACGGTCACGGTCGGCGACACACTGCGGCTGGGCGCGCCGATCGGCACCGCACTCACCCTGCCCGCGAATTTCCGCGGGGATCTGCTGATGGTGGCGGGCGGTACGGGGCTCGCTCCGATGACCGCCCTGATCGAACAACTCGACGAGAACTGGCGCACCACGGGCGAGGCCACGAATGTCCATCTCTTCCACGGGGTCCGGACTCAATGGAACATCTACGATCATGCCTTCCTGTCCGAGCTGGCCGGGACCAGGCCATGGTTGCGCTACACCCCGGTGGTCTCCGATGACCCGACCTACCCGGGTGCTGTGGGGCTGGTCGGCACGGTGGCCGCCCAGACCCGCCCCTGGCAGGGCAGGACCGCGCTCATTTGCGGCTCCGCCGCGATGGTGGAGCACGCTGCCGGTGAACTGCGGCGCGCGGGCCTGCCCGACTCGGCCATCCGATTCGAGAACCTCGACGGCCGCACCCCCGAGGACATCACACCGAATACCTCCGCAGCTCCGGCGGAGAGATTGCGCACGAGGTAGCGACATGACGCTGAGGGCACGTGATATCGAGAACGCGAAATTCAAGAAGTCGGCACTGGGTCGCCGCGGGTACGACGAACGCGACGTCGACGAATTCGTCCGGCGAGTAGCCCGTGAGGTTTCCCGGCTGAACTCGGCGAACAAGCGGCTGACCCAGCAGCTGGACTTCGGCGACGAGAAGGCGCTGCTGGCCGACAACAACTATCTAGCTCACCAGGTTGCGGATCTCGAGCTTCGGGTCTCGATGTACAAGTCGGCGCTCGGCGATTCCTCCACCGTCGAATCCCTGCGCACCGAGCTGGAGGAACTGCAGCGCGAGAACGCACAGCTGCGCGAGGATTCCCAGCGCGATCTGCTCGGAGTGAACGTACGCGCAGTGAACATGCTCAGCCAGGCGCAGATCACCGCGGAATCAACGGTGGCCGAAGCCGAGATCTATGCCCGTGAGCTGGTCGCGCACGCCCGCGAGCAGTACGCAGAGATTCTGCGGCAGGCCCAGCAGTCGGCAGCCCGCGCGGCGGACGGCATCGCCGCCGTGGTGGCCGATCCAGCAGGATCTTCCGATCCCCTGCCCGCGGAGATCGAGTACATCCGCACTTACGCCCAGATCGCGGAGAAGCAGATGCATACGATCATCGAGGCGCTTTTCACCGAGATCGACAAGCTCGGATGTGAACAGGCGCGACCTCATTGCGACGCCGAGCCGCCCGGAAGTGGACTGAACAACTTCGAGTCCAGCACACCGGCCATGACACAGATGCCGCCTCGAATACAGCGCGATGCGTTGGAACCTGCGGCACGGCCACCAGCGGCGCGCTCGGTTGACTAGGACTATCGACTGCGGGTGCGCGGCGCGAAAAGTGCCTGTCGACAACAGATTGAACTCCGGCTCCTGGACAGCGCATAGCCGCGGCGAATTCACCGATGGGCTGTCCTGGAGTTCTGTCCGCCAGGGCCCACGCAACCGGACTGAACTGCCCTCATGACTCAGCTCGGCGTCCAGTGGTTTCATCGGATGCTGATGTGATAGACCCGCAGCCACTCGGCGATCTGTAGCAGCAACGACAGCGTGTCCGCAGAGCGCCACATGCCCTGCTGGCCGGGCGGTCCGGCCAGCAGGTCGAGGACCGCCTCTCGGCGTACCAGCGGTAGTAGTGGCGAGTTGGGGTCGGCGAGTTCGGCCCGCATCTCCTCCCGGAGTGTCTGTTCGTAGGCCGGATGCTGGCTGACGGGGAACGAGGTCTTCTTCCGATCCAGCACTGGGGCTGGCAGCAGGTCGGCGACCGCGTTCCGTAGCAGGCCTTTGACTCGCCCGTCGGAGGTCTTGAACGCCCACGGGGTGTTCCACAGGTACTCCACCAGTCGGTGATCACAGAACGGCACCCGAACCTCGAGGCCGACTCGCATGCTCATCCGGTCTTTGAAATCCAGCAGCATGGTCAGCCATCGAGATAGGTTGGCGTAGAACATTTCCCGGATCCGTACGTCGCCCGGCGCCTCACCGTCTAGCGCTGGCACTTCGGCCATGGTTTGTGCGTAGCGCTCGGCGATGTACTCCTGCGGTCGCAGCAGCCGCCACAACTCGGTGTCGAGTACCGGCTCGAACGCGGCGACCGAGACCGCCCACGGGAATGTAGCGGCACCGAGCATACGCTGATCGAAAAACCAGGGGTAGCCACCGAACACCTCGTCGGCCGACTCTCCGGACAACGCCACTGTCGAGCGCTTCTTGACCTCGCGGAACAACAAGTACTGGGCGGCGTTGGTATCGGCGAGTCCGGGCAGGTCGCGAGCACGCAACACTTCGGACCGGGCGCTGATCACCTCGTCGGTGCGTAGCAGCAACTCGATGTGATCGCTGCGCACTCGCTGTGCCACCATCCGCGCGAACGGGGTGTCTTGTTCCGGGCGAATCGCGCTGGGCTGGAAATTATCCTGGTTGCCCTCGAAGTCGATCGAGTATGTGGCGAGTCGGTCGCGGCTGTTCCGGTTCAGCACTTCTGTGGCCAGCGCGGTCACCGCACTGGAGTCCAGGCCGCCGGACAGTAGCGTGCCCACCGGAACGTCGGCGATCAGCTGCCGTCGCACGATGTCCTCCAGCAACTCGCGCACCGCAGCGGTGGTGGTCGGCAGATCGTCGGGGTGTTCACCGCTGGTCAGCGCCCAGTATCGTTGCTCCCGGCAGCTCCGGCGCTGGATCCACGCGTAGTGGCCGGGCCGCAGTGCGCGAATATCGCGGAACACCGCATGCCCGGGAGTCTGGGTGGCGCAGAACACCTCGGCAAGGCCCTCGATACCGACCTCGGCCGCAGCGATCGGGTTGGCCAGCAATGTTTTCAGCTCCGAGCCGAATAGCACCCCGGTAGCGTAGGGCAGGTAGAACAGTGGCTTGACGCCCAGCCGGTCGCGTCCAAGCAGCAGCCCCTGCCGGTTGGGGTCCCAGACGCCGAAGGCGAACATGCCATTCAATCGGGGCAGGCAGTGCTCGCCCCATTCCAGGTAGCTGTGTAGTAGCACTTCGGTGTCGGATCGGGTTCGGAACTGGTGGCCTAGTCTCTGCAACTCGCCACGCAACTCAGGGAAGTTGTAGATCTCCCCGCTGTAGGTCACCACGCACGGCTGCTCACCCTCTCGACTGGCCTGCATCGGTTGCACGCCACCCTCGATGTCGATCACCGCCAATCGTCGATGACCGAATGCCGCCCGCGGCGAGAGCCACACCCCACCCGCGTCGGGACCACGCGGAATGAGGGTATCGGTCATCGCTTCCAGTAGCGGACGCTGCTGGGTGAGGTCTCGCTCCCAATCGACCCAGCCGGTGATACCGCACATCGTCGTTCCTCCTCTTCCTGGCATTTGAACGACCAGCCTCACAGTTGAAGTCAACTTCAAGTCAAGGGTTGTGGGCCGGATCTTGATGCGCTTGGCTTGCAGTGTGAAGTCGAGGTCGATCGGCGAAGTCGCCGAGTTGTTGGGCGTAGCGACGTCGACACTGCGTTGGTGGGAGAAGGAAGGACTGATCTCACCGGAAGATCGCAGAGGCGGTCGGCGGTACTACAGCCAGGACGAGATACGCAGGCTGGCGATAATCCAATACCTGCAGGAAACCGGGCTGATGAGCCTCAGCGATATCGCCGCGGTGCTGGCCGGTCGAGGCAGCAACGGGGACTGGCACGACGTGATACGCACTCGGACCGATGCATTCGAAGCCCAGATCGAGCGACTCATCGCTGCCAAAGATTTTCTCGAGCACGCGTTGCGATGTCACCGCGACAATCCCGCGATCGAATGCCCGTATCTGGCCGAAGACATCGACGCGAGGTTGGCGCGCTGAAGGTCGCCATCATCGACGCCGGATCCAGACGCGTTCCTCCGGTACTCAGCGGCTCGCCGGCGCCAACTGCTACTGACATCGCCCGGTTGCCACCAGCGCTGCGGCAAGCGCCGACATAGCGATCCAACTCGCCCATTTGCCAGGTATGGAGTGTGTCGCCCGCCGGATCTGCCTAGGTGCCGATGCTCGCCGGGACCGGGTTGGCGGGCAAGTTCGATGAACCATGGAGCAATGCAGTGGGCCACAGGCTGCCCGAGGCCATTCTGATCCAGGTCATATGCGGTAGCGGGCGGCACGAAGGTCGTTCTCAACGGAACCGATCTGATCGGAAACCACCGCAGTCGATTTCGGTGGACGTCGGCGGCTTCGTTGACGGTCGACTCCGCGACTCAGAGCACGGCAATCTCTCCTGCCGGAACCGGCATCGTGCAGGTCACCGTTCGCCTACACCTTCATCGGGCGGTGATTTGGCTTGGCTCTGGTACAGATCTGCACCTGGTGAACTTGTCATGGTTTCCTCCTCGCGTGTCATGTGCAGCGGTAGGGTCGCGTCTTACCGCACCGGCGACTGCACAGGCGGTCGATCGAGTAGGTCTGGGTTGTTGGTTTCGGGCACGGCGCGGGGTTGCGTGCTTCGGCCCCGCCGGGGCTGGCGTGGCCGCGCGCAGGCATGGTGATCATGAGCGGAGCGGTCAGTCGATCATTCGGGAGTAGGGCCGGTGCGGGGTGAGGTTGGTCTGGCCGCCAGGGGTGAGGTTGGTTTGCCCGCCGGGTGTCAGATTGGTCTGCGGGCCGCACACCAAGTTGGGCCAGCGGCAGGTCGGCAGGTTGGGGTCCTGACCGGCGTGGGCGACTCCGGCCGTCACCAGACCCACGCCCAGCAGGGCGGGTGCCGCGGCAATCGCCAGGGCGCGTGCGAACTGGTGGCTGCGGCGAGACGAGCGCTGGTTGATGGTCATGTTCGTGCTCCTTCGGATGGCGTGGCGGGCGGTCCCGCTGTCGTGATGACGCTGTCTAGACTCATCGACGCCGGACCGCGCCGAAAGGCCACTAAGGGTGCACGGCAGCTCACCCTCGACATGGTTCGATCCCACCAAGGTGGGCACTTCTCAGCAGAATGCCTCGACTCCGGGGTTACGGATGGCGACCGTCTCTGTGCACCCGGTGCTGGAGAGGACCCGGGAGGTCCGCCCACTCCCAGACGCGTAGTCTTTAGAGTAGTCTGACTGACGCTGTGGTATCGAGTGGTACTGGGCATTCGCCCAGGTGCTGCGCGAACAGGGGTCGATCCCGACGACGTATTCGACTTCGTGGCTGCGTGGATGAAGGGCAAGCGGCCGGTGTGGCTACGGACGGCCGCCGACCCGGCAACCGGGCCGAGATCCCTGGTGATCTGGGGCCGCGCTGACGACGGCACACCGTTGTCGGGCGAACTTCCGATTCGTCCGACCCTTCATCTATTTAGAAGTGCGACAGAAGGTTTCGGCTCCCCCATGTTCGAAAGACCTGGGGCGCGGTGCTCCGCGCACCCCGCCCCGCCCGATCTCCAGAACTACGGATCAGAAGGTTAGGAGCCCAGCCAGACAGCGTCAGCATGGAGCGGACCGGCACCTCGAAATGACGCTCTCCGCGCCGCCGGGCTCGAACTCAACCCTGCTCAGTTCTCAGTGCCCGCGATCTTCTACTACAAGCAGCTCGCCACGGTATACGGCCCCGGTAGTTTCTGCGAGTACCGATACCTGACGCTAGCTGACATCGACAATCCTACGGTCGCCGTCGCGTTCGCCGGGTACGGTTGCCGTATCACGCGGTACATTCGAACGGCACCGCATTCCCCCACCGTGACTGCTCGTTGAATCTTTTGTGGTCGGTTTCCTGGCACGACCCACCGAAGACGAGAAATATGTTGGACGCCGGCAACCCTTGTAATGCAAGTGATTCGGTGAACTTCACCGATGTGTATTTGATCGGGTTCAACCGTTGGAAGCAACATCCGAGGTCAGGGGGGTTGCGGGAAGGCCGTCGGATTGGTGCGGGAGGTGACGGGACGACCCCCGATGCGGTCGCCGGGGCATCCTGGGCATCAGCGGGTGGTCGAGCGTGGGTTCTGAAACAGGATCGCCGAAGGTGATCTGCCGACGGAATGCGCTGTCGCGGCCGGTGTCTCACCTGCGGTGGGAACGAGGTGGTTCCGTGATGCTGGCGGGATGTCGCCGTATTCGTGGAGTCTCCGTCGGGCCGGTCCCTGTCGTTCGCCGGGCGGGAGGAGATCGCCCTGTTGCGGACCCGGGGCAGTGGTGTCCGCCAGATCGCTTCGATTCTGGAGCGTAGCCCGTAGACGATCTCGCGGGAACTGCGGCGCAATGCCGCGACCAGGAGTGGGAAGCTCGACTATCGTGCCTCGGTGGCCCAGTGGAAGGCCGAGTTGTTCGCCCGGTGCCCGATGGCTTCCAAGCTGGTGACCACCTCCCGCCTGCGTGACCATGTCCAGCAGCGGCTGGCTTCGGCACGGGCCGTTCCGCGATCGGCACCCTCGTCGAGCGGTCGACACGATTCACGCTCCTCATCCGCCTGCCACGCGAGCAGCGCTGGGGTGCCGCGGCTCCGGTGAAGAACGGTCCGGCGTTGAGTGGGTACGGCGCCGCATCGATGAACAAAGCACTAGCCGGTAGCGGCGCGCGAATCATTCCAACGGCAGGTACTGTGTGGAAGTAACGGGAAGGCCTGCTGCAATGGTAGTGGCCGAGGCGTTATCCGTGTTCCGCGTCGTACTCGACGAGATAATTCACGAAGTCCGATTGGCTCATCGTGTTTGCGCGGAGGTCGATATCGTGTGGGAATTTCGGCACCCGCCCCAAATCATATTCGCCGGTTTCGGCTATGAAGGTTCTGATAACCGAATCGGATCCGCGCTTATTCTCGGGTGCCTGGAAAAGCTTGTAGGCGTTGTCCGCCCACGTGTGGATGGTCAGCTTTTCGGGTCTGCCGAGCTGGTCGAACGCATCCTGAAGGATCCGTTCTCGGTCGGCTGCTTTTGCCGTGATCGTGAACGAGAGGTCCTCGCCTTTGGTTTCAAATGTACTGACGTCGATGCCTCGAGCCGCAACTTGGGCTTTGAGTTCGAGTGCGATCTGCTCGGCAGCCTCACCAGTGACGATCTGGTTGCCGTCGACCTCCGACCCGTCGGAAAGCCGCACTCGATTCTGCAGCACGTCGCCGGTCACCTCCTCGGCCGCGAACCGTTCCTTCGCGCGTTGACCGGCTTCCTCGAAGGTTCTGCTTGCCGGCGTCGGTTCTCCCCCGACCCACGCCTGCGCCTCGTCACTCCACACCGACCCGGCGCGCAGCCTGCCGGTACTCCCGATCTGGTCGCGGTTCGGCGATTCGTCGGTGATCGGGATCTGGAACCGTTCTTTGCCAGTTGTGTGGTCCTGGCCGAATTGCGCAACTCCTTGTTCAGCTCGCTGATCGATCAAGGTCCCGTACTCCGCCCGCCATTGGGCCGCGGTCGGTCGTGGGCCCAATGCGCGCAGGCGGGCTACCCCGGCATTCGCCGCGGTAGCGTGCCATCCGGCGAACTCCTTCCTTCCCTCCAGCTCTGCCCTGTCCGATTCGCTCAGCGGCCTGGCGAAGGTATCCGCGCGGCCTGGGAATGGAAAGTCATCCTTCGTGATACCGGAGGACACGACCTCGTCTCCTGGCCCACCCAGGTGGCCGGAGGCAGTGCTGTGGTGATCTGTTTCGGCACCGGCGTTTTGGAGTTGACGTCCGCCGTCGAGATCCTTGTCTTGCTTCGTGATCTGGGTCTGCTCCAGTTCGTGCGCGGTCTGCCGAATCGGTACTTCCCGCACTGAAGCAATGTCATTGGCGTGCTTGGCCATCGTGTTGGCTATGCGTTCGCGGATCCAGGCCGCCAGCCTCCAGCTCACCGCGCACACCCCGCTCTTTCGTGTATCGGCATACGGGATTCGCCCATACCCCCTGGACTGCGCTGCACCATGTTCCCTTCGTTCTGCGGCGCTCGTGCCGATGGCGTGGCAGATTCTGCCTCGGGTTTCCTTGTGCCCGTGATGATCAACGGGGTCCCAGAGTATGCCAAAGCTTGAGGCGTTCATTCCCAGCCGATGAAAGCCGAGTCAGGCGGCCGAACGTAGCTAAGCTGGCCACGTGCTGGCGCCCCGGCGTTATCGGATGACGAACCGGTCGTCCTGGCGAGCGGCAAGTGTGGTGCATCGAGCTCAGCCGTTGGTCATGCACACGAACCCGTCGCCTTCTTCACGCTCGAGGGCATGCAGATGCTCGTGGTCGATAGTTTGAGTTGCAGGTCCTCCCTTCGAGGTGACCATGTCGACATTCTCCATGTGGCGGGTCTGCTCCACCACATGGGCCATCATGGCGCCGGCGGCCTGCGGGTCCGCAGCGGCATTGGGAATGTGCTCAGTAGGAATTATCAGTTGGTGCTTACCTTCAGCGATCGGATTCAGCGGCACGATCGCGATGGCGTCCCTCCAGCGTCTGAGAATGGTGGCGGGCGCACGACCCTCGACGATGCGGTCGAATACGCAATTCTCCTTGGTCAAAGGCGTGAGTGGGTGTGCCTCGTGCCCCTCGGCCCAGAGCGGTAGGCCGTCACCGAATGCGCGTGGGATGACGTGCATTGGCCCGAACTCGGAGTTCAACCCGCGGCGGGAGGTGATGATGTTGGCAGATGACATCGTGCGAGCGAGTTCGGCAGCGTAAACCATTCTCTTGTCGACGGAAGCGCCCGACGGCCCGATGGCAACGACCATGACGTGCCCCTCTACGACGGGGTTGTTCGGGTAGACCGCCACCGCATCGTCCCATCGCTGAATCACGTTCTTCTCATCCCATTCCCAAGCGGGCACCGACAGTGTGGAACGCCGCTTGTCGGACGTATCCGGATCATGCGGCACGGTGCTGTGGCGATCTGTTTCGGCACCGGCGTTTTGGAGTTGACGTCCGCCGTCGAGATCCTTGTCTTGCTTCGTGATCTGGGTCTGCTCCAGTTCGTGCGCGGTCTGCCGAATCGGTACTTCCCGCACTGAAGCAATGTCATTGGCGTGCTTGGCCATCGTGTTGGCTATGCGTTCGCGGATCCAGGCCGCCAGTCTCCAGCTCACCGCACACACCACCTCACTCCAAAATATTCAAGAACCACTTCGAAAATTTAGATCAAACAGCCAGTGCCGCAACAGAGTTCCAGAGTTCAAAGGCCTTCGATCGGCGACTGCGTCGTCCCGCTGACGTGGACGCTACACCTCGAGACGTACCTGCATGTATCGCCAGGGATGGTAACGCCGGCAAACGGGGTGCGCCCGTGGGCCACAGCCGTTTAGCCCTCAACCGGCGGCCGGAGTCGGCACACCGCACTCGCGGGCACGAGCGACTACGCATGTCGGCCCGCTCGCTCGAACGGGAACGGTGCCCTTTCACGAACCGCCGTGAGCCCGCCAGATCACCGACGGGTTCGGCGACTGAGGCGGGCACGTCTGCTCGCCGGGCCGTGCCAGCAGGTGGGTACGGAGGTAACCGAGGATCTCGGCGCGGGCCGGCCGGGCCGCGGGAACCAGTCCGGGCATGGAAAGGAAGGCGTGCACCGCCTCCGGATAGTGCGTCAGCGTCGCGTCGACGCCCGCCTGCCGCAGGCGGTCGGCGTAGGCCGGGGCCTGGTCCGCCAGCGGGTCCAGCCCCGCGGCTTGGATGAGCGCCGGGGCCGCCCCCGCGAGGTCGTCACGCAGCAGGGGGGTGATCGTCGTGCGATCGAACGGTTCGCGAATCGCGAAACGCAGCATGGCACGGCAGAAGGCCGGCGTCGGGCTCGGTGCGTCCGCGTTCTCGGTGAACGAGTGATAGTCGAATATACGGTCGGTCCAATCGAGTTGCGGATTTATCAGCACCTGCGCCCGTACCGCCAGCCCGAGTTCGCGGGCGTGGATCGCAGTGAGCGCCGCGAGCGTGGCTCCCGCGCTGGCGCCCAGCAGGGCGATTCGGGCGGGGTCCGCGCAGAACGCCGGGGCTGATTCGGCCAGCTGGGCCGCGGCGTCGTGGGCGTCTTCGACGAATGCGCCGATCCGATGTTCGGGGGCCAGCCGGTAGTCGACGGAGGTGACCACGGCCGGAAGGTTCGCCGCCAAGTGCGCGAGCAGCCAATCGTCCTGATCCGGTGCACCGCCGAGGAATCCGCCGCCGTGGAACGCAATGATCAAAGGCAGCGCCGAGTCTTCCCGTTCGGGCCGGTGGACCCGCACGTCCACGCGTCGTTGTGGGAGATCGAGTGTGTGCGTGGTGATGCGTGCGCGCTGATCAGGCTTGCCGGTGACCAGTCTGCCCAGTGCCGAGCGGCGCTTGTGGGCCTGAGCCTCACGTACCTCGATGATCTGTTCGGGGGTGATCGAATCCCAGTCCGGCTCGGTGGTAAGCGCGGACAGAATGCGCACTCGCAGTGGAACTTTGCCTCTCACGCCATTGATTCTCGATCCGGTGGGCACGTCCCGCGTCCGTCAGCGGTCGGCACTGTCTACGTCGATCCTCGTACGCAGATCGCAAGCGTCTGCGCGGGAGGTCGTAGCCGCGCGGACGTCGACGAGGACCGAGCCGCGTGGCGGCTGTGCTGGACGAATGCGATCGCCGTCGCGGGCTGCCGCAGCTAGGGCTGGGTCAGCCCGGTCTGGTAGGCGATGACGACCAGCAGGGCGTCGCCGTCGGCGATCACCCGGATGACGTGCAGTAGTTCGGCGGGTCGCGCGTCTTTGCGCAGGAATCCGCTCGCGCCCGCCCGCAAGGCTTCGGCAACGTTCTCGTCGGTGTCGCAGGTGGTGAGGATCAGGACCTGCGCCCGTTCCAGCCCGTCGTGTCTCAGCAATGCGGGCCGCAGCGTGGATCCCGTCGAGCGATGGCATGCAGATATCCATCAGAGCCACGTCGGGGCGGGTAGCGCGGGCCAATTCGACGGCTTCGGCGCTCGTGGTGGCCTCGCCGACCACCGCGATGTCGTCCTCCAGGTCGGGGAGAACTTTGGACCGGACCGCACGAGGCGTTCGTCGTCGGCGAGCAGCACCCTGATGGGTGGTCGCGGAGATGTCGTATTCACCGGTGCGATCCCATCGGGGCGAGTGGCAGGTGAGCGCTTACGTCGAACCCGCCTCCGGGACGTGCCCCGGCTTCGAGTTCACCGCCGAGCAGTCGGCAGCGTTTCCGCATTCCGGTGATTCCCCGGTCGGCCGCGGCGGCGCGATGTTCGCCCCGGAGAAGTCTGGGAAGTCGTGTTTCGAGCATCGAATCCGGGCATCTGGATGAATCACTGCCCCAACCTGCCGCACGCACAACAGGGGATGATGCTGCACGTACGCTACGACGGTGTCACCACTCCGTTCGGCGGCATGCGGGACGCAGGCTCCCGACGCCACCATTGACGAGCGCACCGGCCCGCAGCCCTGGCGCGGCGAGGTCCTGCTGCGTCCCGGCGTGCTCGCCTTCAGCGGATCGATCGGCCCGACCGGCACCCACGCCCACCACGCCGTCCAGGTGATAGTCGGGGCGGGCCCGATCACCGTTGCCGGCGACCACGCCGAGTGCAGCGGTACCCACATGATCATCCCCGCCGATGCATCGCATCGCGTTCTGCGCGGCGCCCCCGCAGGTATCGCGGTGTTCCTCGATCCGGACAGCACCGCCGGTCGTGCCGCCACGCACCGTGCCCACACCGCCGGCTGGTCCGGCGGACCGGCGCTGTCCCTGCCTGATCAGGATGCGCCGGTGGCCGCGGCCGTCACCGAACTGATGGCGATCTTGGCGCCGCACAGCACGGCCGTCTCCCACGCCGTCCGTCACCCGGCGGTGGCCTCCGCGCTGCACTGCCTGCCGGTTGTCGTCGCCTCCGGGACCATTCGCACCGCCGATCTCGCCGCTCGCGTTGGCATTTCGGCGAGCAGACTGACACATCTTTCCACCGCTCAGGTCGGGCTGCCGCTGCGCCGCTACGTGCTCTGGTTGCGGCTGATGATCGCGAGGGACGCGGTGGCCGGCGGCGCGGACCTCACCACCGCCGCGCACGCCGCCGGGTTCGCCGACAGCGCGCACCTGACTCGCACCTGCCGGGAGACCTTCGGCCTGCCGCCCTCGGCGCTGAGCCGGAACCTGTCCTGGCACAACGATTCGCGATAGCCGAATCGTTCAAGCCGGATGGGGTGTCGAGCCAGCACGCTCAACGCATGCACACGACCATACTGTTGACGGCACAACGGATCACGCGGTATGCCTATGTACCGTTCATGCTGCTCGGGCTCAACGGGCTCGGAATCGCCCTCTCGGCTGCGGGCGCCCCGAAATACTGGCTCCTCGCGATCCTGGCCTCGGCGATCGCAGCCTCGTTTCTGGCCGAACGGATCATCCCGTACGAGCAGGGCTGGAACCACGACCTCGGCGACAGTCGCCGCGACCGCATCCACGCGATGGTCAACGAAACCCTGATCCTGATCAGTGTCGCCGCCATTCCGCTGCTGGCCGCGATCGTCCCGAGTGCGCGGATCTGGCCCGGCGAGCTGCCCTTCGCCGGACAGGTCCTCCTTGCCGTACTGATCGCCGACTTCGGCATCACCACGGTGCATCTGGCCAGTCACAAGATCGGGCTGCTGTGGCGATTCCACGCCGTGCACCACAGCGTCACCCGGTTCTACGGACTCAACGGCCTGATGAAACATCCCGTCCACCAGACCGTCGAGATGGCCGCGGGCGTCGCGCCGCTGATCCTGCTCGGCCTGCCCGTCGACGTGGCCTCCGTCCTCGCCCTCTCCGTCGCGATCCAGCTGCTGCTACAGCACTCCAATGCCGACTACCGTGTCGGTCCCGCCGGATACGCCCTCGCCCTCAACGCGGGCCACCGCTTCCATCACCTCAAGTGGGCCGGTATCGGCGACGTGAACTTCGGGCTGTTCACCCTGCTCTGGGACCACCTCTACCGCACCTACTCCTACGATCCCGGCCGGCGCTTCACCTCCGAACAGCTCGGCATGGCGGCCAAACCCGATTACCCGGTCGACTACGCCCGCCAGCTGATCCACCCGTTCACCGCCGCGGGCGGCTGCGGGACGAACACCACGAACACATAGACGCGATCTTCCGATTCCGGCGGCGACGCAGAACGGGATGTTCGGGGCGAGAACCGATTCCGCCAACGTCGCCCTGCAGATACCTCCTGAGTTGCCGATTCTTTGACCACGCCCAGCGCGCCGTGTCAGCTGTCTGGCAACGGGTCGAGGACGCCGTAGCAGACCACCCGCACGGTGCCCGCGGTGATGCCCCGCGACACCTTGTGTGCGGTACTGAGATCCCTGGTCCAGACACCGCCCGCCAGCCCGTACGGGGTCGCGTTGGCCAGCCGCAGCGCCTCATCCAGGCCGTCACACGGGATCACCGTCGCCACCGGGCCGAAGATCTCCTCCTGGGCGATGGTCATCTCGTTGGTGGCGATTCATTATGCAGTCAATCATCGGCGGCTCCCTTGCCGCTGTCACCGCCATCGCAGTCATCGTCATGGGCGGCGGCGTGTGACGCGCGCACAGGACCGTGTCGTTCCGGCTCACAACGGGGTCGGACACATGTGACGGGGTGGCGGAATATAATCCGTTCGGGAACGCCGTTCGACGGAGAAGTCCGTTGCGGAATCGAGGGGCTACGAGGTGACCGATCCCCAGCACGGGCATGGCGATCGGCCGCCGATGCCCGGCGGCGTGTATCCCGCTACACAGCAATCGGAACCGCCGGTCGCCGGTTGGGGCATGCCTCCCGTGCCGCCTGGCCATGGACCCGGTCCGGCACCGTCGCATCCGCCTCCACCGACTCGCAACGGCAGAACAGGTCTGATCATCGCCGGTGTACTCGGGCTGGTGGTGATGCTCGCGCTCGGTGTGGTTATCGGCATCGTCCTCAGCGGTGGCGACCGTAGCGGTGAATCCGCCGGTGCCTCGGACACTGCCAGCGAGACCCGAACCTATTCGATGGATGCGATCACCAACGCCTGCGACCTCGTCGATCCCACGCCGTTGACCAGGTGGTCACCCACGCCCAAAGGCGCTCCTACGCACAGGGAAACCCGGCCGACCGCCCACTCGAGCGGCAGCCTGCGGTGCGATGCCGAATACACCAGCGCGACCGTCGAAAAGTTCTCTCTGAACAAGGCCGTGATGAGCGTCGAGGCCCAATTCACCAACGGTACGGCTCCCCCCTTCTACGATCATTGGAAACACGCCGACGTCGCCACACCCGCGCCGGAGTCGGATTCCGGTGCGGTCATCGGAATCGGCGCTCAGGGCTACTGGTACTCCGAAGTCAGAGGAGACCTCGTCGCGGACATGACCTACGTCGTCTGTGTGCAGGACGGCAACGTCTCGGTCCGGGTGAGGATATCCCTCACGCGCGAGAAGGACTTTCCCGTCGTGCGACGGGACGAACTCGATTCGATCGCCAGATCGCAGGCGCGCAGGGCGCTGGACGGTCTGGGCGAGAAGTAGCGACCGGCAACTCCTGCGGAGCGGTAGGCACACGGCGCCGACGACCGAACGTGGCTGGAATACGATCGGGTCGGAGTCGACGGGGAGCCCGTTGCGGAACCGGAAAGGCTATGGCGATGACCGACTCCCAGCACGAACCTGACGCTCGGCCGACGCCGGAAAACGCCGATCCTCCTGTGCGACCACCTGATCCGCCAGCGGGCAGCTGGTCCGCCTCGGACCAGGGCAGGTACATCCCTCCGCCCGGGGCCACCCTCGCTCAGCCCGCTACCGGGTACAGCCCACCTGGTCCGGGATATGGGCCGCCACCTTACCCACCGCGGACCGGTAGCAGCAGGACGGGTCTGATCGCGGCCGGGGTTCTCGCCCTGGCGGTGGCGCTGGCTCTCGGTGTGGTGATCGGTGTCGTCGTCGGCGGCGACAAAGACAGCGAGTTTGCCACTGCTCCTACCCCGTCCAGCACCTCGGCTTCGTCCAGGGCGGCTTCGACCACGCCATCCCGCCGGGATCCGGCACCGGGCATCTATTCGATAAGCGGCATCACCAACGCGTGCGATCTTGTCGATCCCACGCCGTTGCACAGATGGTCGTCCACCCCGAACGGAGCACCGCAGCATCGGGAATCCCCACCCAATACCGCCGACGGCGGCAACCTGTACTGCGCCATCCGCTATACCAGCCCTTCGACCCTTCCCGACGACGCCACCGTCAACGAAGCAGGCATCGGCCTCCGGGCTCAGATCACCGGCACGGGCGCCGCCTCCGCCTACGACAATTGGAAACAGACCGACACCCGCGCCACCGGATCGGGGCGCGCCTCGGGCGAGGTCACCGGAATCGGCGCCCAAGGCTACTGGCATATCGCGACCACGGAAACCAGCAACGGAATGACTTACATCGTGGGCGCGCAGGACAGCAATGTCTCGGTGCGAGTAGAAGTCGCCGTCCTGCGCGCGAAGGGCGAACCCCCGGTCGATCGCGACGAGCTCGCGGCGATCGCCGAAAACCAAGCCCGCAAGGCGCTGGCCGGATTGAAGCAGAGATAGCACATCGATACAGGCCACAGCGCGGCAGCGTGCGAGTCACATCAGCGACTGGAGGTACCAGGCCGCATCAATCCAGCAATTCGCCCTGATCGCCGATCGACTCCTGCGACTGCGTGTATCGCTCACGCAACGGCCGCAAAGTGAACCGGTCGTAGAACAAACGGGGGCCTTGCCCTCAGCGAGCTGCGCGAGCTCGTGCTCGATCCGCCGCCATTCCTGGGCTGCGACGCCCTCCGTTACGTACCCGTGGCGTCGCATTCCACTCCGTCGCAGAGATGCCGATCGACGATGTATGCCTTCACGCCCAGATCACCGAGACTCTGCCGGTTCAGCACGCGGCCGATCGGCCAGCCGCGACGGCGGCGGCGCTTGCCGATCCGTGGGGCGCCCCGGTAGTCGAGAAAGTTCCACCCGCTGTGCTGCATCAGCGTGCCATCGACGATGACTACCCGCGAGTCGTTGCGCGCGGACGGGAAGACCAGCCCCTGGTAACCACGCTTGCGAAGTTCCTGTCCTACTGCCGCGTGGAACGATTCGCCGCCCAGCTCGGGAAAGATCATGGCGCTCAGTACCGAGATGAAGTCCACCGTGGACTCATGGCGGGTGCCGGCGAACTGCACCCGCGCATTGATCGGCTCGGCTTCTACCAGCTCAGCACAAAAGAACTCGCGGTGAGCCTCGAGCCGCAAATCCAGGCAGTCCGGCACCGTGAATTCACGCATCGTCAATTCGCACAGGGCGGGAAAGTCGACGAACTCCTGCGCCTCCTGCGTTTCCCCCACCGATGCATGCGCGCGCATCGGAATTACGTACAGAAACGGTTTTCCGCTGTCGAGCAACCGCTCGGCCGCCACGCGGTATCGCCGGTCCGGGGACGCCGCGACAAAATCCCGAAGGGACGCGACGAACCCGTCCGCGTCAGGATGGCTACTGGTGTCGAACATCGACGGGAACACGCCGCCGCTGAGCCGCCCGCTCCAGTAGGTCATCAGCTCGTAGCACATGGTCCCGTCATTGTCGCCGGATGCGTTGTAGTTGCCTGCGCAGTTCCTGTCCGTCGATGCTCAACCGTGCGAGGCAGGCTGTGGCCAGGTCGAGTTGTTCACGGAGGTCTCGATTGTCGTGGCGGAGCCGGGCATTGCGGGCGACCACTCGCGAATAGTCGGTGGCCGCAGGGGTTGCTCGAGGCCAACAGAGCGGGCGCGCCGGACTGCGCCGAGCTCGACGACGATCTGGGGATAGTGCCGGCGGAACGTGGTTGTCCGGTCCGAGTGAACTTTTCCCAACGGGCGGCTGCCAACGTGGTCTGCGAAAAGTTTTGCGCCTTCCTGGGTGCCGAGTGTTCGGGTCTATTCTTCGGATTGGACGGCGCGTGTCACCGCGCGAGCCGCGTAGCCGGTCGAACGTCCTGCGTTCGGATACAGTGGTTGAACTGGCGGGTTCTTCCTTCGGAATTGATTTGGTGGCTGGCCGAATTCGTTCTTGAACGCGTGGGCGAACGCGAATTCGGACGCATAACCCGAGTCTCGGGCGATGACCGACAGCGGGGTATCGGTGTCGCGCAGTTGCCGAGCCGCGAGGGTCATGCGCCACCAGGTGAGGTAGGCGATGGGTGGCCGGCCGATGAGGTCGGTGAATCGGCGGGCGAGGCCAGCTCTCGAAACCCCGGCGTGCGCGGCGAGTTCGGCGACGGTCCAGCCGTGCTCGGGCGAGCCGTGGATCGCTGAGAGCGCTGCGGCGACGGCTGGGTCGTGTAGCGCGGCCGACCACCCGGTGTCGGTGTGGCGGTCGAGCCAGCCGCGCAGGATGTGTAGCAGTAGCGCATCCAGCAGCGAGCGAAGCATGGCATCGTGACCGGGCCGGTCGACGGCGAGTTCGCTGTCGAGGAGATCGATGATCGCCCCGACCGGGGTATGGCGAGTTTCTGGGGCGGGCAAGTGGATGACCTCGGGCAGATCGGCGAGCATCGGATGTGACCGGCTTCGATCGAGAAGGTAGGCGCCGCAAAGCAGCACGGTCTCCGGTCGCGGTTCGGATGCGGAGTCCGGTCGGGATGGTCGCGGGTTCACCCGGCGCAGCGACGCAGCAGCAGGACGTAGTGGCGTGGCCGGATCGTCGGCCAGCCCGTGGGCGCATCCTCCCGGGAGCAGGACGATGTCGCCCGGCCGCAGCGCGATCGGATCGGCGGCCGGGGGCAGGAACCAGCAGGTGCCTGCCAGGACCACATGGAATCCTGCGGCATCGAAGGCGGGAAACTGCCAGCCGAACGGTGCGTGGTGGCTGACCCGGCCCGAATGAGGCTCGCCGATGCGCATCGCGGCCACCACGTCAGAAAGAGGATCCACCCCATCAAAACTATCAAATCAAGACTCGATCTAGACAGATTCGTATAAATCTTGGAGCCTGACGCATTGAACGTCGCAGACCGTTGGCTTTAAGTTCGAATTGCTGCTGATCATGCAGTGAAGTCGATAGGTCACAGGAGTTGACATGCTCATCACCGTCTACGGCGCCAACGGCTATCAGGGCAAGCTCACCCTTGCCGAGTTGTCCCGCCATGGCATGGAGGTCCGGCTCGTCGGTCGAGATCACACACGGTTGCAATCCGCCGCCGTCGAGGTCGGAATTCCCGACGCCGATCGCCGGGTGGCCGGTCTCGACGACCGCGCCGCTCTCGTTGCTGCTTTGGCGGGTAGCGATGTCGTCATCAACTGTGCAGGACCGTTTACCACCTCCGGCGCGGTGATGGTCGATGCTGCGATCGCCGCGGGCGCCCACTATGTCGACACCGCGGGCGAGCAACTGTATGTGAAAGGCGTTTTCGATTCCTTCGGCGGCGACGCCGAGCGTGCGGGTGTCACGGTAGTGCCGGCAGTCAACGACGGTTGCTTGCCGGGCGACCTGCTCGCGCACCTGATCGCCGAGCGGACCGGGCCGCTGGCGGAACTCACTGTCAGCCACTTCATCACCGGTGCTGCCGGTCTCTCACGCGGATCGCTGCGCTCGGCGTCGGCGACGATGGACGCGATGCGGTCAGGCGGGCTGACATATGACGACGGTGCCTGGCACAGCGGGATCCCGGCTCGGCGCGACCGAATCACCCTGCCCGACGGCCATTCCGTCGCGATGGCTGCGCTGCCGACGTGCGAGGTAGTCACCATCCCCCGACACGTGCAGGTCGATCATGTCGAAAGCCTGCTGGAGGCAACCCTGCAGGCCGGCCTCGAAACACCCATCACACCGGAACTGATCGCACAGCTTCCCGCAGGCCCGACCGAGCACGACCGCGCCGAACAGCAATTCACCTACCTGCTCGACGCCGTGGACCACCAAGGGCAGCAGACACGGGGAATCATCCGAGGCCGAGACACCTACGGAACCACCGCCGTCGCCGCGGTCGAAGCAGCCCGGCGATTGGCGGCAGGCGACACTGCCGCCGGAGTACGCACCCCCGCGCAAGCATTCGATCCTGCCGATTTCCTCGAAACCCTCTCCCGCCACGACCTCCGCTGGACCATCGAGGCGGCCCTGACAGTGAAGTGACACAGATGTCATGTCCTCAGCCGAACTCGAGCTCTCGGGGCACAATGGGCAAGGAACTGCAGAGCCTGTCGATATACCCACGACGCGTCCGCAGTAGCCGGAGGGGGAGAGACCATGACGACAGGCGACACCCCGCTGCATGTGGTGCCGGAGGAAGTGAAGGCGGTCGGCAGGTTCGCCTATGACGTTGCCGAGCAGCTGAGGTCGGGTTCGATGTCGTTGGACCGTGAAGTTCAGGCACTGTTCGGTACCTGGAAGGGCAGCGCCGCCGATGGGTACCGCGCGGGGTGGGACGACGTGCAGGACCGGCGCGCTGAAAGCGTGAGACGCACTCACCGACGTGGCGGCAAAGCTCGGTGTCACCTCAGCGGCGTTCCGAGAGCAGAAACACCCTCTCCCCTACAACCGCCCCGGCATCTACGACGTCGCCCGAGCACTACAATCCCCCACCGGAGAAAAACACCCACTTGCGCGGGGCGCATTTCCTGGGCTCTCCGAGTCGTAGTACATCAAGGTCTATCAGAAGACGCCTCTGGCTCACTCTCTGTTGTGGCCTTTAGATCGAGGCCACCATGGCGATGCCACAGGCCGAGAGCGGGGTGCCGATCCCTCCGCCCGGCCGCCCGGAAAAGCCCTGGTCAGCGGTTTGCCGATGCACCTGACTTGCTTCTCGCCTGCAGGTTCACAACATGTCGCTGCATTTCAGTACCGAACGTAACGGGATTGTGGTGACGGCGTCTCCCCCGCAGTGGTGACGGCGTCACGACCGTCATCGATTAGGTACTCCTGCGCGTCGCCATCACCGAGCCGCAGACGACGTCGCCGGGATCGTGCGTCGGAACTCTCGTACGACGCGGATGGCAGGCTGATAGCCCCTTGCCCCGACAGAAGAAGGGAGTTCGGGACAGCCTGTTGTTCATGGAGGTTCGAGCGGGTTGTACGGGAATCCCCCGGTCTGTGAGTATTTCGGCTGCGGACACCAAACGACGCCGAAGCGTTGAAGTCACTCGTGAAGGCCGTGCCCGCCGTTTGGTCGCGGCGCGGTCCGCGCTGGCGTCGGCCCGGCAAGGTGCATGCCGACAAGGCTTACGACGCCGCCGACATTCGACGATGGGTGCGTGATCGGGGCATCGAGGTCCGGAGCGCACGTAGGGGCATCGAGTCGTCCCAGCGCCTCGGCCGTCATGGACAGCACCGTCAACCCTGGCGGGCGACCAGTGCCTGGTCGTCGACCAGGTTGAACACCGTACGTGCGGGAAGGCCTCCGTACAGTTGGGCGATGATGATCGCAGCACTCGCCTCCAGGTACTGCGCATGCCGCAGATCGCCGGTCGGCAGAGGTACCCCTCCGGTGTCCTCGATGAGTTGCTCGGCTACGCGCAGGGCGGTCGAGTCGTCGCCGCAGTAGGGCACGGTGAGCGGACGGCCGTCGAAAGTGATCGACGGCATGCGCCATACATCGGCGTGGCAGAGGTTGAAGGCTTTGACCACGTGTCCGCTGGTCGCCTTCGCGATTTGCTGCGCCATCGACTCGCCGGGCGGGGTGACGAGGGTGAATCCCTCGGTTTCGACCGGGTTGTTGCAGTCGATGACAGGCTTGCCGCGCAGGCCGTTCCCGATGCGTTCGAGGGTGTACTCCATCCCTTGGTACAGCACGGCGAGCAGAGCGGCGTCGGCGAACTGCGCCGCCTCCGCGAAGCTGCCTGCGCGTACGCCCAACTGGTGGGCCAAGGCCGCGGCCTTCTCGGGAGACCGTCCGGTGATCATCAGGTCGTGCCCGCGTGCGGCCCATTTCGCGCCCAGGGCCTCGGCCATGTTGCCTGCTCCGAAGATTGCGATTCTCATGCAGTCGAAGCTATGGGGCTGTGGGGAACCTGATGGTGCCCAGCGACAGATCAGGAATCCTGCCCGAATGCCAGTTCTTCGGCATGTTCCTCGGCCCAGCGCGCCAGCAGCGACACAGGCTCCAGGAGGCTCTTCCCGAGTGGTGTGAGCGTATATTCCGTCCCGGGCGGCGCGGCGGCGAGGACACGGCGCTCGACCAGCCGTGACGCCTCCAGCTTGCGCAGTGTCTGCGTCAGCATCTTCTTGCTGATGCCGCCGATACGGTCCCGCAGTTCGCTGTAGCGCTGCGGACCGTCCCCGAGCCCGAAGATCACCACCACGGACCAAGTGTCGGCGACCAGGGCCAGTGTGGTGCGGGCGGGGCAATCGGCGAGGAAGACGTCGTATTCACTCATGGCGTAGAGCCGTTCATTCTGCGGACCGATCCGGCGACTCCAGCCTACCCAGCGCGCAGTAGGTAATGAGTGGACGGGTTTCCGATGGGGGATTGTCGCTGGGCTTCCGGACCACACCACCAGAGGACGACAGGGTGTCGGAGAACCGAACGATTTACGACGTGTGAATTGCCTGCGCCGCCACGGGCTTGTTCGAAAGGGTTCCGGCTGGACAGTGACCGGTACCGGACCGGCGTGATCGTCCAACGCCATCTTCGTGCCCCCACCTGTCCGGCCTCGACTCCCTTCGATGCCACCTAGCTGACCCGAGAATCTGGGCATTCGATGGAAGTGTTCACCGGCGGTAGGTACTCGGAGGGTGGCCCGTCCATCGGGTAAACGACCTGCTGAACGCCGCAGAACCGGAGTTTCCGAGGCGGATTGCGGTCTCCTGCACAGTGAGCTCGAGGACACTGAGCATGTCTATCGCGAGTGCACAGCGGACTTCGTCGTTCAGAATTCGGAAGCTGGTCCCCTCGCTGGCGAGCCTTCGGTGCAGAGTACGACGGTCCATGTCCAGTCTCCTCGCGATGTCCTCCGCCGTAGGCATGGTGCCGATCTGCTGGAGAAGCACCGCGCGGACTCTGGTGGCGAGTTGGCCACGCTCTCTTCGCTGCTGTAAAAGGTCCAGGCAGCGCTTCTCACACAGCGCGGCCGTAGCGGGATCGGGCATCGACATCGGTTCGGCGAGAAGATCGACGGGAAACGTCAGGGCCGTGCTCAGCCGGTCGGCGAAAATCGGGAATCGGTCGACCGGGTTGTGCGAAACATCGGAGAGGGTCTGAGCCATGCCGGCGGTCATGGTGGCCACGCTGCGCTCGGGCAATGCCAGCTCGAGGCGTGCATCACCGAGACGGTCCGCAAGTCGCGGGCTGAGGCAACGCAGCACGATCACACCGAAGATGATCACGATGTCACGTTCGAGCAGAAAAGCGCGGACCTCGGCGGGAAGGGTGTCGTCCCGGAATTCGATCCGTCCTGCCGTCTGGCTGAGACTGACAGTTATATCGACGAACCGGTTGCCGATCCGCAGTATTTGCAGTGCGACCCGCAGGGCTTCACCTGCAGTGGGGCTGCTGAGCATGGCGAAGCCCAGCAGCCCGAAGCCGGCCAATGAGAAACGCTTCGCCACCTCGGTGCCGAGTCCCGGTCTGTCACCGATGGTCTGCACCAAGTTGCGCGCGACCGAGAGTTCCTGGATCGCTTCGACTTCCAGATCGTCCGCAGCGAGATCAGCCGGTCGCAAGCCGGTCGAGGCGAGCAGCCGACGCTCCGTGACGCCGTGATCGGTGCCGACCTGCACCATGTGACGGACTCCGATGATAGGTCCTTCGGCACTGGGAATGCGTGGTGCCTCTAGATCCCGCTGGTCCTGAAGGCAGTCGGCTGCGCCGGACGTACGAGTCAGTAGCCACCCGCTGAGCCGGACGGCAGCAGGGAGTCGTTCGGCACCGTCACCCATCCGGTTTCACGGCGGCGGCGAGCCCGGACAGCGCTGCCGACAGGGCCACCTGGAGATTCGAGGCATGCAGAAAGCGGGGCACGACAACTAGGGGCGTTCGTATCCGAAATCGCTCTGTGCTGGGGATCTGGTGACTTGACTTCCGCTGATCCGCATTATCGGGGACTGTCCAGGGTCGGTTGTATGACAAGAACTCGGTGCGCTCGGTGCGGCCAACCGAGATCGATGAGTGCGTCGCCAGCTGATGCGGCGGTTGACGAGACCGGGAACCGGCAGCTTTCGAGTGGAAGCTGGCCTTGCGGTCGCCACGAGATTCTCTCCGCAACAGACACTTTCGTGACGGTCAGGTTGTCAGCACAGTGGCGATCGCAGGAACTTCCCCGCGTTGGTGACTGGTTAGCCTGAGTGGATGCTTGATGTGGCAAGTTCACCCCCTCGGCCGACGGTGATCGTCGGTTCGTCGGCTGATCGGATCATGTCGCGTTGACCGGTTGCGACCTTTGCCTTTCCCGGTCGGGGCTGCCCGGGCCTGGTGCGAGTTTCGAGCAGCAGATGCAGGCGGGGATCGAGCGGCTGGAAGACAGTGACGGCTCGGATCATCGAATGCTGCGGCGCACGCTGCGCGCCACGGCCGCAGTCAGCCTCTCCGAGGTCGAATGGATACGCCGGATGCGGTCGACCGGGACCCTCCTGCAGCCACGCGTCAGTGTCCTCGACGGTTATGTCGCCGGCTACATCGCCCAGTGGCGTGACGCCCACAGCAGACGCCTGGGTCCCGTGATCACCGACCTCGAGGTCGGGGCAGGCCTGAGCTTGCGTGATTTACGGGACGGGTGGGAGGACGACGCGCACGCGATGGCCGACGCACAAACCGAATGGAAACTCCCGCGTTCGGTTGCGCCGTCGGCCAGAGAAACCGTGGTGTCGGTCGACACCGCGTTCTGGGCACTCGCCCTCGCTGATGTTCGTAGTTTCAACGAAACGCTGGCACGTGTTCGGAGTATCGATCGCGCGGCATGGCGGTGGGCGGCAAGCCGGGTCTCCGGAGTGCTGGCGATCTGGTCATGGAGGATGGAACCCGACGCGACAGGACCATTCGCCGTCGCCGCGCACGAAGTCGGGCTGTCGGCACTCGCGGCCGGGAGCCGCACACGACCGCCCAGCTTCGGATCGCACGTGCCGGACCTGGGACAAGCAGCGTTCGTCCTCGCGCATCTGTGCAGGGAGGTTCGCGATCCGCCCACCGAATCCGACCTGGTCGGCGAACTGATCACCAGTATCGCTGCGATCATCAAGGCTCATCGCGAACGCGGAGAAATAGTGCGAGCGTCGGGCATCTACGCCACCGCAGTGGGTCCGCTCAAGTGGGTACAACACGACATCCGGCCCACGCTTCCGACGGTCTCGGTGATCGGCTGCCGACTCCGGCGCGGACACGCATCAGCGTCCGAGCCCGGTTAGCGCCGCACCGGGTGCGCAGGATTCGCCAACTAGAGACCTGCGCCCTCCTGCAGAATCCGGCGAAGAAATGCACCGAACTGGTCGACCGATTTCATCTGGAGCATCGTGTCGTGGGCGCCATCGATCAGATACCTGAGCACCTCTCCGCTCGAGTGCTTTCGCCAGTCCGCGGCGTCACTATCACCACCGTCCCGGTCGCCGACCGCGACCACCGCGATGGTGCCAGAAAATGCCGACGGCGCATGACTACGCAATAGCAATAGATTCGCCCGGCTTACCTCGACGCTCCTCCGCAGCAGAGATTCAGGGGGGATAGCGTCGAAGATATCGAGCTCTTCGGCCAACGCGCACATATCGGTATAGGCCAGCCTGCCGATCACGTGGTCCGCTGAGACACCCATTCGTGCGAGATAGCCGCGGATTATATAGTTTGTAAGATCCTCGTCACTGACGGGCTGCGGTTCGGCTCCAGGTATCCGGCTGTCGAGCAGTACCAGGTTCGCAACGGTCTCACCTCGCTGTTGCAGTATTACCGCCGTTTCGTGGGCGACCACGCCACCGAACGACCACCCGAGCAGTCGGTACGGCCCTACGTTTTGAACGGCTTGTATCTCATCCGCATATAAAGCCGCCAGCTCACGGACAGATCGGGGATGCTCACCGTTCGGCAAAAATAGCTGGCGGATCACCGTGATCGGACATTGCAGATATGTTCCAAGATTGCGGTAGTCCCAGCCGGTGTCCACTCCCGGGTGAATGCAGAACAAGGGATTTCCGATTCCGGCACGGAGAGTCGTCACGGGACGGACGGTCGCCTGCCGAAGCCCGGAGTCCACGGTAGCCGCCAAGTCTGCGATGGTCGCTGACTCGAAGACAGCTTCAACGGCGATTTCGACACCGAATGATCGTTGAATGGCCGCAATCAGACGCATCGCCGACAGCGAGTGACCGCCGAGCGCGAAGAACTCGTCGTCGAGGCCGACTCGATCGACCCCGAGTACGTCCGCGACCAGCTTCGCCAGTTCGGCCTGTATCGCGGTCTGCGGCGCTCGGAACGCTGACGCCGATCGGTATTCTGGCGCCGGCAGCGCCGCTTCGTCCACCTTGCCATTCACGGTCATCGGCACCCGATCGATCGCCACAACGGCCGCAGGCACCATGAATCCCGGCAGACGTTGGGCTACGAATCCGAGCAGATCCACAGTGTCGAGCGTGCCCGCGCGTGCTGGAACCACGTAGGCGACCAACCGCGGATCCGCCGGAGTATCTGCACGCGCCGTGACCACGACCTGACTCACCTGCGGGTGCGCGATGAGCGCGGCCTCGACCTCGCCCGGTTCCACCCGGAACCCTCGCACCTTCACCTGGTCGTCGGCACGACCACGAAACTCCAACTCTCCCATTTGATTCCACCGTGCGAGGTCGCCCGTCCGATACAACCGACCCCCACCACCGAACAAATCAGCGACGAACCGCGACGCCGTCAATCCGGGCCGACGCCAATACCCCTCTCCCACACCGGGTCCCCCGACATACAACTCACCCACCACCCCCAGTGGCACCCGACGGAGATGGATGTCCAACACAACGAATGCGAGGTCGGGCAGTGGAGCCCCGACCGGACTCGCGCTCGATTCGAGATCATCTGTCCCAATCTGCCGCACGGACGCGTGCACGGTCGTCTCGGTCGTGCCGTACATGTTGAGCATGCGCACACTGGAGTGAGATTTCATCCAGGGCCGCAGCCGCACCGGCTCCAGACGTTCACCAGCGAAAACCACTGTATCCAACTTTGAACCGGGAATCGGTGGCAGCGTGTAGAACGCTGAAGGAGTCTGGCTCAGTACGGTCACGCCCGCATCGGCAATAAGGCGCGTGAACTCAACCGGCGACCGCACCACGGGACCGGGAACCACCACCAGACATCCGCCATGCGCCAGGGCACCCCACATCTCCCACACGGAAACGTCGAAGGCGAGTGAGTGAAACAAACTCCATACCTGGTCAGGACCGAACGCCATCGTCGGTTGCGTGGCACGGAAGAGTCGCGACACGTTCGAGTGCGTGACGGCGACACCCTTCGGCCGCCCGGTCGTGCCGGAGGTATAGATCAAGTAGGCCAGGCTCCCCGCAGGGGATCGCACCGATGCGATGCTGGTGGGGGGCTCGCCCGCACAGGCACAGGCGTCGACGACTTTCACCGACGAGGTGCCGTCGGTGTGTGGCTGCCCGATTCGACCGGCCAACTCCGTTGTCGTGACGACGACTGCCACTCGGGCGTCACCGAACACGAAACGGATCCGATCGTCTGGATATCCCGGGTCGACCGGCACGTACGCCGCACCGGCCTTCCATATCGCCAGCACCGTCGTCACCGAATACACCGACCGAGGCAGTAAAAGCCCGACCATATCGCCCGGCCGGACCCCCTGCGCGAGCAGTTCGCCCGCCAGCCGTGACGACATACGATCGACGTCGCCGTAAGTCCACTGTGCGCCATCGGCCTGTACTGCGGCGGCATTCGGTCGCCGAATCACCTGTCCCGCGAACAACTCCAGGACAGATGGACCGGTCGGCGCCGCCACCGCACGCAGCGCAGCGGTGTTACCCATGGTATCCAGTTGCCGGTGCTCAGCTTCGCCCAGCAATTCGACCGCGTCGATCGGGATGCTCGGCGCGGCCGCCACGGCCGAGAGCACGCGCAGCCAGCGCTGTGCCAGCAACTCGATCGTGGGGCGTGCGAACAACTCAGTGGCGAACTCGATGTGGCACGGCCAGCCCTGCGTATCAACGCGATCATCGACTGTGAAGGTCAGGTCCATGCGCGACACTCCGCTGGGTACCGACACCCGCTCGCATCGTAGAGCTGGCAGCCTGATGTCGTCCTCGATCGTGTTCTGGAACACCAACATCGTTTGAAACAGGGGGTGATGGGAGGTAGAGCGCGGCGGGTTCAGCGCTTCGACCAAGGCTTCGAACGGTATGTCTTGGTTCTCGTACGCGTTCAATGCCTTTCGCCTCACCTGTACGAGCAGCTCAGCGAAAGTGATCGACGGGGACAGCTGTACACGCAATACCCAGCTGTTGATGAAGAATCCGACTACGTCATCCAGATTCTCGTCCGTACGTCCGGCGATCGGCGAGCCGATCACGATGTCGTTGCCGGCGCCGAGCCGGTGCAAGAGCACCGCGAGCGCCGCTTGCAGGAACATCGACACAGTGACCCCTTCTCGGACGGCCGCCTGCCGAATCTTCGTCTGGAGCGTCGAGTCGATCGTGAACGCGAGTCCATCTCCCGCGTAGGAGGCCACCCGGGGTCGTGGGTGGTCGAGGGGAAGCGTCAATTGTGCCGGCGCCCCATCGAGCTCATCGCGCCAGTACCGGATTTGCGACGACATCAGGCTCTCGGTGTCGGTCGGCGCCCCCAGCAAGTCCTGTTGCCACAGCGTGAAGTCGAGGTACTGCACCGGCAACGGCCTCCATTGTGGCGCAATTTTCTTCGATCGCGCGGCATAGGCAGTTGTCAGATCCCGCATCAGCGGCCGCATCGAGGACCCGTCGACTGCGATGTGATGGATGAGCAACACCAGTCGATGCCTTTCGGTATCGTGGCGCAGAACGGTAGCGCGGACTGGCGCGTCGACGGACAAATCGAACTCGAACTCAGCCAGTTCCGCGGTCGTGCGGTCGATCCAGCTTTCGTCCCGGCCGGTGGCGTCGAGCACCTGCCACACGTGTGCGGCGACGCCGGGTTCGCGAACTTTCTGATAAGGCACGCCGTTCACATCGGGAAAGACCGTTCGTAATGACTCGTGTCGAGCGATGACATCGGCGATGGCCAGTCGCAGGGCCTCGATATCCAACGGGCCGGTGAGTGTCCAGACCATGGGAATGTTGTAGATCGCCGATCGACCTTGCAGGCGGGAAAGGAACCAGAGGCGGCGTTGGGCGAACGACAACGGAGCTCGTTCCGGGCGCGACTTGGCAACCAACGCCGGGCGCAGCCGGACACTCGCATCGAAGACCGACACCAACTGCGCGACGGTTGGTGTGTCGAATACCTGCCGGACGGGAACCTCGACCTTCATCACCGATCGGATTCGGCTGACCAGCCGGGTCGCCGACAGTGAGTGGCCGCCCAGTTCGAAGAAGTCGTCATCGACCCCGACCCGGTCGAGGCCCAGGACATGCGCGAACAATCCCGCCAGCACCTCCTGCGGGATCGTTTCCGGCGCTCGATACTCCACTTCGGACCGATACTCCGGTGCCGGCAACGCTTGCCGATCGACTTTCCCGTTCACCGTCAACGGCATCGCCTCGAGCACCACGATCACCGCCGGGACCATGAACCCCGGCAACCGTCGCGCCACGAACCGGCGCACCGCGGCCACATCGACACCACCAGACGCGGAATCGAGCACGACATACCCGACCAACCGATGCTCCCCCGGCCCGTCCACGCGCGCCACCACCACCGCCTGCACCACCGCCGGATACGCGGCCAGTACCGCCTCGACCTCGCCGGGTTCGACCCGGAACCCCCGGATCTTCACCTGATCATCGACCCGGCCACAAAACTCCAACTCCCCCGAACGATTCCACCGCACCAGATCACCCGTCCGATACAACCGACCCCCCACCCCACCGA